>JAAWLQ010000044.1 GCA_022797995.1 Lachnospiraceae bacterium | reverse complement strand
ATCTTCTCGAATACAGGCTGATTCTTCTTCTCTTCATAAGAATACACATCAATAAAGCATTTACACTCGTGAACAATATAAATAAAGTGCCCGTCCCTTGAAATCTTGATATGTCTGGGTGCCGATTCCAGTTCGCTCCTGATAATGTCCGCCAGCATTACCTTTCCAAGAGTCACATCAAAACGATATACATTTACATGGTCCATCCCCTGATCGGCCACCAGCAGATACTTATTGTCATGGGTCATTCTTGCACAGTTAATGTGAGGTCTGAAATTGCGCTCCGCCACGCTGCCAAGTCCCTTATGATAGATTTCATCCGTAATGTCACCGATGGAACCGTCCTGCTCCAGCTTCAGAACAGTCAGCTTTCCGTCATGATAGCCGGCCACAAACAGATATCTGTCTGTGTAATCAGTGGAGACATAGCATCCCCGCATACCGTTGATAGAAGCAAAATTCAGAAATTTCAGACTGCCGTCTCCCAGGATATCATAGGACTCCACCCCGAAATCCGTAATGGAATATAAATATTTCCCGTTATGGGAGATGGTCACATAGGAGGAATTGGTAATCTCCACTTTATCCTTCTCAATAAAGCGTCCCTTTTCCATATCCACATCATATATCTTTATCCCGTTTTTATCTCCTCTTGTATAAGTGGAAACATATGCAACATACTTTTCTTTCTCCATCAGAAAACCCTGCCTTTCGCCGCCGTTTTTAGCCATGACAGAATCTCTTTGCAGGTTCTGTCCGCTGAGGGTTATTATATCACAATCTGTCCCTACTTTAAATACCTTTTCCGAAAAAACAGGGCGGCCTGACCGGACCGCCCTGTTTATGATTCATAAACAAGATTCTATTCTTTATGATTCGCATTCTCCGTCGTCATCATGGTGGGGAAATTTGGGATAATCCTGCCAGGGAGGAGGGATCAGGCCAATATCACAGCTTTCCCTCTCATTCTGGTCCCGGGAAAAATTGTCACAGCAGGGCATTTCCTCTTTACAGACGGCTCTTTCCTCCTGACAGCCACAGCTATCGGGCGTCCTGTCCGGCCTTCTTCCGCAGGGTTCCTTCGGAGGACATTTTCTCCGGGGAAGATTCATCCCGCACTCTTTCCGGCAGCTGCCGCAATTATCTGTCCTGTAACAGGAATTGTTCCCCCATCCTCCGCAGCAGCCAAGCAGCAGTATCAAAATCAAGCAGTTCATTCTTATCTCCATATGATATGTTTATGGTATCATATGCAGACAGAAAACCGAAGGTGCAAGGTTATCTTTTATTCATGACAATAGAAGTCTCTCGCGAAGCATGGATTGTTACGCTTTCTTTTCCTTCGCCGGGGACGAGACATACACCTGAATGCTCCTGGACTCAATGCTCCTCTGCCATTCGGAGTCTTCTTCCGGCTGCGAAACTGTCTTCGTTCCGCCAGGGATTTCCGTTGAAAAAGCCCTTTCCCACTCCACTCCTCTGGGCAGTCTGGGCAGTGCCAGCCTGTGGCTTTCCCAATGCATATTTATGGCAATGTACAGAAATGTATCGTCACATCCCGCACCGGATTTCGCGTATTTCCCACAGAGCATGATACCCACATGTCTGTAACCGTTCTCTGTCTGGGGCTGCCAGGCATATTTCCCGTGATAAGACAGGTCCGGATAACCGCAGGCCAGATAATCCATCAGACGCAGCTCCCGGTCCGGGTGCAGAATCGGATATTTCCGCCTGAATGCTGTAAGCATTTTCCAGAATTCCAGTATTTCGGCATTTTTCTTCACATCTTTCCAGTCAAGCCAGGCAACCCCCTTGTCCTGACAATAGGGATTATTATTTCCCTTCTGGGAATTGGCGAATTCGTCTCCCATAAAAATCAACGGTGAAGACTGGGAAAGCAGCAGCAGACACATGGCATTTTTCATCTGCTTTATCCGGAGCCTTTTTACGCTCTGTCTGCGGCTTGTTCCTTCCTCTCCGCAATTCCAGCTGGCATTGTAGTCATTTCCGTCCCGGTTGTCCTCCCCGTTGGCCTCATTGTGTTTATAGTCGTAAGACACCAGGTCTGCCAGCGTAAATCCGAAATAATTGGTGAGATAGTGAATGCACCCCGCCTTCTCCGGGATATGACGCATGTGATAGAGCACGCTGCCAAGCATATTTCCGTCGCCCTTCAGGAACTTACGCATTTCATAGTACCAGGTGTCATTGTATTCTCCCAGATGAGGGTACAGCGGCCGTTCGGCCCGCCCATAGATACGGTCCGTGTCAAAATAGTAATACCACAGTTTCGTATCGGCCAGCAAATCATCGGATGCCAGTAAATCCACCGGAAGATTCTCTCCCATCAGGTGAAAGCCGTCCACATGGTACTCCCTCCCCCAATAATGGAGAATTGAGGCTATTTCGTTGCGGTTTACATCGCCGGGAAAGTAAAACTGCATCACCAGTTCCATCTTAACTTCATGAAGTGCCCTGACCAGCTCTCTGAATTCCCGGGGCGCGTCCCCTGCCGAGGCATAAGCCGCCTTCGGCGCATAATAATATCCCTTTTTATATCCCCAGTAATTCAGCCTGCCTGCGGAGGACTCTTCGGAGATTCCGTAGGGAGTCATCAGAGGGAATCTCTGCTCTTCCTCCTTCAGGGGAAGTTCCGTAAATTCATATGCCGGCTGCAATTCCAGAGTTGTGACACCGATTTCTTTCAGGTAGGGAATCTTCTCCCTGATTCCTGCAAAGGTCCCTCTGTGGCTCACGCCGGAGGAAGCATGTCCGGTAAATCCCCGCACATGGAGACAGTAACCGATCATCTCACTGTAGGAAATCCGTGGAGGGCAGTCTTCCCCCCAGTCGAATTCTCCGGTGTCAAACCCGGCTCTCAGGTCCTGAATCCCTCTTTCCTTTCCATATACCGCCTTCCCCGGGAACACTTTTGCCCTTTCATCCGGGACAAGCCTGTCTTCCTCATAGAACAGGTAAGTGCACTCTCCGGGATCTATATCTTCCACCGTTTTGCAGTACACATAGCCTGTTCTGTCTTCCTCCGTAAAAGGAATTTTCTCCCGCAGAATGCCGGTGGTCCTGTCATACAACATAATTCCGCAGGATGATGTCCTGGACACAAAGGAAAAACGGACTTCTCCTTTTTCGCGGTTTTTCATGGAATACGGCTTTCTCTGCAAGTTGTTATTTTCTGTCATCGCTTTCCCTCCATGGAGCGGGGAACCACGTATCCCCGCGTTTCATATGATATTGTCAGGAACCTTTACTTACTGTCAGGAAATGGTAACAGTTCAGGCAGGACACCGAACTATTACCGGAAATATTACAAATCCCGGGACAATTCAGATAAATATCTGATATGTTGCAAAACATCAACTGATAAATGAAAAAATAAAAGTCAAAAAAGGATACCGTTACTATATTACCATATTTTTTCAACAATAAAAAGACCTGAATTAAAAAAACCGGGAATGTGTCAGACATTCCCGATCTCTGTGAAGATTGTTACCGCTCACTCCGTTTACCGTAATGGATGATTTCATATGGATTCCCAGCCTCAGGAAGCCGCTTCTTCGCGGCGCTCCAGATACTGCTGCAGCACTTCCGCCACTTCCTCCGGCTCCAGTCCCGCTTCTTCTATGATATCGCTCACAACCTCCAGTTCCTTCCTTTTCTTCTCCTGATACATTTCTTCCAGCTCTCTCTGCTCCGACTCCAGCCGGGTGGTCAGTGCCTCGATCAATTCCAGCTTTGCGGCAATCTTCTCCTCAAGAGTTTTTCGCTGTCCTCTTGCCATAGACTTCTCCTTTCGCAGGATTGTTTGCGGCAGTTCTGCAGTTTTTCTCAGCAGCCTGTCTTTACGGTATCCGTCGTCAATCCTTTTTAACAGTATATGGACAAGTATGGAAAAATATGTATATTTTTTCAGCAAAAATTTAAAACAGATAACACCTGTCGTATGAGGCCCCCTTCAACAGAAGCCTGCCCTTATAGAAGATTCAGGAAGTCTTCTCTGGTCATGCCGCTCAGCTGTCCGGCATCTCCCTGGATGATCTGGTCCGAAAGTGCTCTCTTGCTCTCCTGAAGCGCCTGGATTCTCTCCTCAATGGTCCCCTTGGCAATCAGCCTGTACACCACCACCATCTTCTTCTGTCCGATACGGTGGGTGCGGTCCGTGGCCTGGTTCTGTACCGCCAGATTCCACCACGGGTCATAGTGAATCACCACATCCGCCCCTGTAAGATTCAGTCCGACGCCTCCGGCCTTCAGTGAAATCAGAAATACTTTCGTATCATCCCTGTTAAACGCCTTCACAAGCTCCAGACGTTTCTCCTTCGGCGTGGCTCCCGTGATCGTGTAGAAGCTGATTTTCTCCTCTTCCATCCGTCCGGCTATCAGTTCAAGCATTGAGGTAAACTGGGAAAAAAGCAGTATCTTATGGCCGCCCTCCACCGCGCTATGTACCAGGTCAACACAGGCCTCCAGCTTGGCGGACTCTCCCTTATAATTTTCAAAGCACAGCCCGGGGTCACAGCAAATCTGCCGCAGCTTCGTCAGCTCCGCCAGAATCTGTATCTTATTCTTCTGGAACTCCCTGGCATCCTGCATGACGATTTTCTGCTTCATATGCACTACCTGCGCATCATATAATTTCTGCTGGGTATCTTCAAATCTTACATACCGGTTCTCTTCCAGCTTTTCCGGAAGGTCCTTCAGTACGTTTTCCTTCATTCTGCGCAGGATAAAGGGAGCTGTCATCCTCTGCAGCCTTTCCAGGGCGGACTGATCTTCGTTGCGCACAATAGGCGCCTCGAACTCGTTCCGGAACACATCATATCCGTACAGATATCCGGGAATCAGGAAATCAAAAATACTCCAGAGCTCGCTGAGGCGATTCTCAATGGGCGTTCCCGTCAGAGCATAACGCACACTGCTTTTCACCGCCTTGACCGCCTTGGCCGCCGCCGTGGTATGATTCTTGATATACTGTCCTTCGTCTATAATCTGGTAATAAAATTCCTTGTCCTCATAATATTCGATATCTCTCTTCAACAGATCATAAGAGGTTATGAGCACGTCAAAGGCCCTGTACTGCTCCAGCTTCTGTCTTCTCTCCTCCTGATTTCCCGTGATAAAGCCATAGGAAAGCTCAGGGGTGTAGCTTCGTATCTCCTCTCCCCAGTTGAAAACCAGAGAGGCCGGCGCCACCACAAGCGAGGTTCCCTTTTTCCCTTCCAGCTTTGCCGAAAGCAGCACTGCCAGCACCTGAAGGGTCTTGCCCAATCCCATGTCATCCGCCAGAATTCCTCCAAGGCGGTACTCCTCCAGTGTCCGCAGCCAGCGATATCCGTTCTTCTGGTATCCCCGCATGATTCCGGACAGCGAAGCCGGCTCCTCGAAATCCGCATCGTTCACTGTCTTGAAATCCTTCACCATCTCCCGGAAGTAACTGTCTCTGCTGCTGTATATCTCCTCGTTTTTCTCAAGGAGTTTATCCAGGTACAGCGCGCGGTACAGGGGAAGCCGGACATTTCCCTTCATCAGCTCTCTGGGAGACATCCGCAGCGCATCCACCATTTCTGTCAGCGTCTGCAGCGCTCCCTCTTCATCCAGACTTAAGAAATCTCCGTTTTTCAGCCGGTAATATTTTTTCTTCTGACGATAGCTTTTCAGGATATCAAGCAGCTCTTCGGGAGGCACATCCTGGGTGGAGATATTCAGATTCAGCAGATTCCGGGAAACGGATATGCCCACGGACAGTCTCATCCTCCGTCCGATATTCAGATTGCTGAAACGCCTGGTGCACTGCACTTCCCCCAGGGAAAGAAGCATGTCCACGCCCTTGTCCAACACCTGATACATAAGCTCTTCTTCCCGCCCGCAATGTCTCTCCTGTCTTTCGCTGTCCCAGTAAGGAAACCACTGGCTCACCAGAAACATGGTCTCTGACTCCCGCACCTTTTCCCGAAAAGATTCCAGCGGCATCTTCGGCTGACCTTCCTCGGAAAAATCCGGTACGGGAAATTCCCTTTCCCCATATCTCGCCGCCACCCGGCAGGTCATATTATGCTCCTCCGCATCCAGATAAAACACAAAACGGGCCTCCGGCGGAAGGTAGGACGCAATCTCCTCCGCATTCTCCTCCATCACATCCACCACGCCTTCCAGCTGGGGCAGCACGGAATAATAAAACTGTGACAGATTATTCCTCCCCACCTGAAAGGTCAGCGATCCATCTGTGCAAAACTGCGCCACAGTGCGCACTTTCTTCTGAAACTCCTCCTCCAGCCTGCAGAGAGCGTCCTCGCACAGGTAATAAGCGGTTCCCACGCCATAGAACAGCCGGGGCATACGGCAGTCAACCGTTATCCCGTGGAAACTTCTCTGAACGCCGAAATCATTCCTGCGAATGGTCATGGACACTTTGGGATTCCGCTCCGCCGTCCGCAGCTGAGTCTTCGTCTTTCTCTCGCTGTCCCTGTCCTCATACTCGAATTCTTCCCCTTCCACAAGCCGGTAAAATTCATCCAGCCTCCAGCCGAAAAGGGTAAATTCTCCGATTTTGGACGCGGCTTTCTTCGAATAGCTGTGGGCCTCGATCATTCTTCTCTCGAAGGCCTGTTCCTCCTTCACGATTCTGCCTATAAAGTCAATCCATTTCCGGGATTTCTCCATGAAGTTGTCAATACTGTGGCTGAACTCCGTACTGCTTCCATAAGCGGCCGTTTTCGATTCCTGGACATTATGGTAGAACTCAAAAAGATCCTTCACCACAAAAAGCTTTCTCTCTCCCACCTTGAAGGAAATGGCCAGATCACCGTTTTTCAGAACCATTCTGGGGAGCAGTGTCAGACTTTCATTCTTCCCCATCGTGTCGGAGACCACGCTGTTGGCCCGCTGCTCGGAAAAAGCTCTGATCAGCTTGAGCCCGCGGATATCCGTGGCATCCCCCAGACTCTTCTCCTTCAGATAATCCCGCACCAGCGTCATAAAGGCCGCCAGATACCCGCAGTACTCTCTCCGATAATATCTGCTGTAATAATGCTTTCTGCAGTCCGCACACTGACACTCCGCAAACAAAACCGAGTCTCTGTCGAAAACCACATGGATGGGAAAATTACTCTTCCCCTCGGTGCCTCCGCCAACGGCTTCCCCCACGGTTTCACTCTTCCCGTTCATGTAACCGCTTTCCACACCGCGCAGCCTCACCTTTTTCTCCCGGTTCAGCGCCTCGCCCTTTCGAATGACTGCCTGAGTCAGTCCCATATCCTTCCATATGGCATCACAGTCAAAATACTGATATTGTGAGTGCGCCATATAGTCAGCCAGCCTTCGCTGCGCTTTCCCGGAAGAATCATTCTCATCCTCCTGCCGATTCAGGACAATGTATTCCTGTTCCTCTTCGGGCAGTTTCGGTTCCGCCTGTTCTCCTGCCACAGCTGCTTCCCCATTCCTGTCCGGCCCGTTTTCCATCGGTTCTTTCTTACGTCTGCCCATCGACTCGTTTCTTCCTTTTCCATGATTTTCGTGCTTATCTGTTTTTCCGATCCGTACGGAGCAAAACCGCCCCCTGTCTCTCTTCCGAAACAGACTTTCCGGCTCCCCGTTCGTCATTCATTATAGCGGGTTTCCTCACCGGACGCAAGCTTTTTACAATGTAAAAAGGCCCCGGCTTTCACCGCGACCTTTTCACTATTTCTTATGAGGGGGGAGATAGTGAGTTCATCAACTATCTGATATATATACTACAAAAGAAATGTGTCCAAAGTGTGTCCATTTTCTAAAAGAAAATCTAAAAAAGTTTAAAACTGAGATAAACCCGACTTTCAGACTGCCGCTTCCGCACTCCTGCCTAATTCGTCCAGAATTCCCCTGCAGGCCAGCATCTTTATCCGGTCCAGATCCGGCGCGAAGCACTCCTCCGTCACAGCGGCAAACACATAGGTCAGCAAATGCGCAAACACAGTGAACACCATATATTCCATCGGAATGTCTTCCCGCAGTTCTCCCCTTTCCACGCCCCGCTGCAGAATTTTACCGAATATATATACCGGCTGACAGTCGGCAAATGATTCTGAATTCAGTTTCTCCCGAACCATTCTGCTGAACTCCGAATTATCTGTCATCATGTGCACAAACCGAAGAAAACAGTTCAGGTGTATATCTTTCTTTCGGATCATTTCCATCAGAAAGGAAAACTGTTCCTGAAAGTTCTCCTTCTCTTCCAGAGTGCTCTTCAGCCAGTCGAACATCCATTTAATCTGATATACCACGGCGCAGGCCACAAGCTCTTCTTTTGAATCAAAGTACTCATATGCCGTGCCCTTCCCTATACCCGCTCTCTCCGTGATGGTGGAGACACGCATGCTGGACGCATCCGTCCCTTCCTCCAGCATCTGTATCACAGCCTCATACATCTGCCGCACCTTCTGCGGCACCTGATGAATATCTTCCAAACCATTGATTTTACCCATAATTCTTCTCCCACCTGTCATTTCGACTCGATTTCTTCTCCCCGCTTCTTTTTCTCCCGATTGAACATATCATAAATACAGGGAATCACCACAAGGGTCAGCAAAGTCCCATAAAGCAGGCCTCCGATGGTAACTACCGCCATCGGCCTTGCCATCTCTGCTCCCATATCGCTGCTGAATACCATGGTGGACAGCGCCAGGATGGTGGTCAGGGCGGTCATCAACACAGGTCGAAGTCTGGTTCGGCCCGCAGTGAGAATTGCCTGGCGTTTCTCGACGCCGTTCTCCCGCAGCTGATTCATATAGTCGATAATCACAATGCCGTTATTGACGATAATGCCCGCCAGCATGACAAATCCGATCATGGCGATGACGCTCACCTCACTTCCCGTGACATACAGTCCCAGAAATCCTCCCGTAAAGGCAAGCGGTATGGTGAACATAATGATAAAAGGTGATTTCAATGACTGGAACTGCGCCACCATAATCAGATACATGAACAGAATGGCCAGTATCATCATCAGCATAACCTGTTCCATGGCATCCACAATCATCTCGTTTTCGCCGGAGAATACCAGTCTGTATCCCGCGGGCAGTTCATAGCCTGCCAGCTTCTCCTCCACATCGCCGGATACAAGCCCCACATTATATCCCTCCGCAATGGCGGCGGACACGGCGACATATCTGGTCTGATCCGCACGGTTGATGGACACAAATGCCTCCGTATCCTCAAAGGAAGCGATCTGTGACAGAGGTATTTTCACCTTCTCTCCTTCCTCGTCCGTTCCCTCTATCTCCAGTTTCTTCACCAGTTCTCTGGTCAGCTCTATATCGCTGCCGTTCATGACATAGACATTGTAATCCCTGTCTGCGGCTACCAGCGTGGTGGCACTGCCGGCCTCCGCCAGCCGGGCATAGATCTGGGTATATACCTGGGCCACCGTAAGTCCGTAATGTACTGCTTCATCCCGGTCAATGACAATTCTCAGCTCTTCGTCCGCATCTTCCAGTCCGTCGCTGACTTCCGCAGTCCCTTCCACACTTTCCACCACGGCCGCCACCTCTTCAGCAATCTTCCGCAGCATATCCAGATCACGGCCCCGCACCTGAATGGAGATGCCGCTGCCTCCCATGGCGCTCATGTCCATACTGGAAGTGTCAATGGTGATCTCCGCCTCTATGCCATCCGTTTTCTCTCTGATGATGCGGGCAATTTCCTCATTGCTCATGGTCTTGTCTTCTCTGGTCACCACATAAATGGTCGCCAGATTGTTGCTTCCGCCACCGCCGCCCAGCATGGACATGGTGGAGCTGCTGGACATGGCTCCCACATTCCGGACATCTTCTATGGACAGAATGGCCTCCACCACCTTATCCGAGATCTCTCCTGTCTCTTCCAGTGTGGCATCATCGGGAAGTGCCACATTCACCGTCAGCTGGGTGGAGTCCATATCCGACATAAAGGCGGTTCCGTTGGTAAACGCCAGCGCAATACTGCCAAAAAACAGCCCGAATACGATAATCAGCACCAGCGGCTTCCCCTTCAGCGAAAGTTCCAGCAGTTTTTCATAGCCGTTCAGTATTCCCTCAAAAAGTCTGCCCGTTTTCTGTTCCCTGGTTCTGGCCAGCATCTTCGACGACATGGCGGGAACCACAGTCAGCGCGATTGCCAGGCTGGCAAAGAGCGAGTAGGCGATTGTCAGCCCCATATCCACGAACAGCTGCCTGGTAATCCCTTCCGTAAACACAATGGGCAGGAACACACAGACCGTGGTCAGTGTGGATGCGGTAATTGCGCCGGCCACCTCTCTGGCCCCCTCCATGGCGGCCTCCCGCACCGAGCTTCCCTCGCTGCGCAGTCTGTATATATTTTCTATCACAACGATAGAGTTATCCACCAGCATGCCGATTCCCAGCGCCAGGCCCGACAGGGAGATAATATTCAGCGTCACTCCGCTGAAATACATGCATACGATGGCGGTCACCAGACTGACAGGAATGGAGAATGCCACCACAAGCGTAGGCCTCAGATCCTTCAGGAATATCAGCAGAATCAGAATTGCCAGTGCCGCACCCACCAGAATATTGTTGAGAATGGAATCCATGACCAGATCAATATAAATTCCCTGGTCCATCAGGGTAATCAATGACAAATCCGGATTCTCTTCCATCATCTCTCCGAAGCGCTCTCCCAGAGCATCGGAAACTTCTCCGGTAGAATACCCTGTCTGCTTCTGAATCGTCAGCATAACTCCAGCGCTGCCGTCCACATTTGTATAGATTTCCGCGGAATTGTCCGTGTAAAATACATCCGCCACATCTCCAAGCGTAATCACAGGCACACCGTCCATATGAAGGTCCATCAGCGGCAGGGCCTGAAGTTCCTCCACAGTGGAAGGCTTATCCCCCACGCGCACCATGTAGCTGATGCCCTCCTCGGTCACATAGCCCGCCGGCATGGAGAAATTCTGAGCCGTCAGAAGATTTTTTATAGTGTCAACCGTGAGAACCTTGGTCATATCCGCCTGTTCGTATGCCTCTTCCTTCGCATCCGCCAGCTGCTTTTCTCCTTCTTCCAGCTGCTTCTCCGCATCTTTCAGCTGTTCCTCCGCATCCTCCATCTGTTCCAGGCCGCTTTTAATCTGTTCTTCCCCTGTTTTCAGCTGAGATTCAGCCACCTCCAGCTGATACTCTCCCATGGAGATGGTGGCCTTGCCGTTGGCAAACTCGATAGCCGCGGCCATCTGTCCCTTTTCAATGGCAATCAGGCCGCTGTTGATATCGTTGACAGCCTGAGCCAGATCCGTGACATTCTGCTTTTTCAGCATTTCGTTGACCATTGCGACATACCCGTCATAGCCCAGGCCGTTGGTCAGAGCTGCCAGCGCTGATTTCATGTCTTCATACTGCACCAGAAGGCTGCCGTTCTGCTCCAGTAATTCAAGCATACTTTTGGCTGCCTCCTGGGCTGCCCCCAGCGCGGTGCCCACCGTGGTGGTAAGCTGCATGACCGCCTCCTCATCCGGAATGACAGACTGGTCCGGAATACCGTTGCTGAGATCAAGAACCGGATACCAGCGGGGCAGCGCTTCCTCCGCTGCAAGAATGGAGGCAAGCTGTTCGCTGACACCGGAAATCATGGGCAAAGCCGTGTTGCCCCTGAATTCGCTCTGCAGTTTGTCGATATTGTCACAAGCTATTCCGAAATCCCTGATGATTTCCACTGCCTCCGGGGAGACCAGGGACCCGCCGGCGTTAAGCAGTTCCATAGCTCTGCTCAGCGCAGCCGCCCACTCGGTCATATAGCCAGTATATTTTGTCAGGTAATCTCCGTCACGCAATGCCTCCAGGCTGCTTTTTTCCTTCTCTATGGCGCCAAACTGCTCCACCGCAGGCGCCATCTGTCCGATTCCTTCATTTAACTGTTTTGCCGTGGCAAGATTTGTCTGGATCTCTTCCAGCTGCGCTTTCGCACTCAGCAGGGAATTCTTCTGAACAGCCAGCTGATTATTGAGTGCTTCCTGCTGATTCTCCAGTTCCTGCTTACCGTCTTCCAGCTCCTTCTTGCCGTCCTCCAGCTCTTTCCGGCCGTCAGCAAGCTCCCTCTGTCCGTCCAGAAGCTCCTTTTTGCCGTCAGCAAGCTCCCTTTTGCCGTCTTCCAGTTCTTTTCGGCCGTCAGCAAGCTCCTCTTCCGCCTCCAGCATCTTCTCGTCAATAGCGGCAAAGACCTTCTCATTGACCGCATCCACTTTATCCTGCCGGATGATGACATTCACGCTCTCTTCCAATAGGCCCGTGGCGCTGACGCTGGCCACACCTTCGAGGCTCTCTAAGTCCGGCATGACGCTCTCCTGCACATATGTACTGATCTGCGCGTTGTCCATGCCCTCCACGCCCACGGCGGCAATCATCACCGGCAGCATATCCGGATTCAGCTTCATGATAATGGGATTTCCGATGGAGTCGTCCCAATAGCTCTTGATCTGGTCCAGGCTCTCCCGGATTTCCAGGGACACCGCGTTCATGTCTGCCGTCTGGGCGAACTCCAGGATGACCATGGAATAGTTCTCATTGGACACGGAGCTGATACTTTCGATGTTGCTCACCGTGGCCATGGAGGCCTCCACCGGCTGCGTCACCGCCATCTCCACCGTCTCAGGGCTCGCGCCGGGATATGTCGTCATGACGATGACATAAGGCAGGCTGATGCTTGGCAGCAAGTCCGTGGTCATCCTGGTAAAGGACACCACCCCCAGCACGATGGCCAGCACCACGCCCACCAGCACTGTGTAAGGTTTTTTTACGCTGAATTTCGATATCATGTTCTTTCCTCCCTGCACATTCCGACTGACTGGTCGGTTTCCGCCGTTTATTGTATGCCCTGAATCATACAATGTCAATAGAGGGAATCTATTGTTTTTCTAAAAAAAATATAAAGACAGCCGCACATGTTTTCCATGTACAGCCGTCCTCATTTTCACAGCATCTTCTTTATCTTGGCTTTCAGGCGCTGCAGCGCATTGTCCGTGGCTTTCTCGTCCCTGCCCAGCACCTTGGCGATCTGGGTGTAGCTCATGCCGGTGATGTAGAGATCCAGCACCTGATTCTCGAAATCGCTCAGTTCCTCCTCTATGGTCTTCTCCAGATAGGCCACCCGCTCCTTGTCCAGGAACAGTTCCTCCGGGTTCAGCTCCGGCCTGTCCGTCAGAAGCTCCGCCAGCCGCAGGCCGTCCCTGTCGTCCCCGGCAGTCTCCCCGTCCAGAGGCACATAGGTGTTCAGCGGAAAATGCTTTTTACGCTTGGCGGCCTGCACCGCCGTGTAAATCTGGCGGTTGACGCACAGTTCCGCAAAAGTGCTGAAGCTGGCGTCCCTTCCCATGTCATAGTCCCGCACAGCCTTGAACAGGCCTATCATGCCCTCCTGAATCAAGTCCTCGCTGTCCGCTCCTAAGATGAACATGGACTTTGCCTTGCTGCGCACCAGGTTCTTGTATTTGTCGCAGATATAGTCCATGACGGAAGTCTCCCCCCGCCGCAGGCGGTCAATCAATTCATCATCGCTGTATTGGCTGTAGCCATCAAACCACTCACCCATATCCGAAATTCCTCTTTATCCCCTTCTCTGGCGCAGGATTTCATAGGCCAGCACACCGGCCGCTACCGAGGCATTCAGGGAGTCGATTTTCCCTTTCATGGGAATGGCGGCCACCATATCGCATTTCTCTTTCACCAGCCTGCCGACGCCCTCGCCCTCGTTTCCTACCACCAGCCCGACGGGGCCTTTCATATCAACGTCGTACATGACCGTACCGCTCATGTCGGCACAGACGAACCATAATCCCTCTTTCTTCAGCTCCTCAATGGTCTTTGCCAGATTGGTGACCTTGGCTACAGGTGTGTAGTTCAGCGCCCCCGCGGAAGTCCTGGCCACCGTGGCCGTCAGTCCCGCCGCCCGGTTCTTCGGAATGATGATGCCGTGGGCGCCAGCCAGATTTGCCGTACGGATAATCGCGCCCAGATTGTGGGGATCCTCGATATTGTCCAGAAGGATGATAAAGGGCGGCTCCTGTTTCGCTTTCGCTGCCTGGAGAATATCCTGCACGGTGGCGTACTCATAGGCTGCCGCCATGGCGATGACCCCCTGATGCTTCCCTGTGGCGGACATCTGATCCAGGCGCTCTCTGGTCACATACCTGATGATGGTGTCCTGCTTTTTGGCCTCTTTCTTAATGGCCACAATCGGTCCGTCCTGGCAGCCGTCCTGCACATAGATTTTGTCTATGGTCTTGCCCGAGCGGAAAGCCTCCCTCACTGCGTTTCTTCCTTCTATCGTAAATTCTTCGTATCTCATATTTCCTCCTTCTCTATTGTCCCTTTTTTGGGATTTTCATATTTCCAATCCTGCCAGTTCGATGCCCTTTTTTACCAGATATAATGCCCGCTCCATATTGTCCGCCAGATAGAGATACCCTATCACCGCCTCGAAACCGGTGGCCTTCAGATAATCCGCCACGCTGGCGTTCTTGGCCGTGGTATGCGGTTTTGAGTTCTTTCCGCGACGGTAAACCGACTGTTCTTCTTCCGTAAAGCTGTCCATCAGGGTCTGTACAATCCTGGACTGGGCGCCCGCACTGACATACCGCACGGTAATCCGATGCAGATCGTTCACGGGACGGTTCGCCCGCGACACCACCACCGTGCGTATGATCAAATCATAGACCACGTCCCCGATATAGGCCAGCGTCAGGGGAGAATAGCTGCGGATATCCTGTTGTTTACCGGGAAAAACATCCTTGATTGCCGCAAGCAGACTTCCCCTGCCCGTGTTCTTTCCCGCTTCTTCCCATGCCTGACCGCACCTGTCTCCCGCATTCATTCCGAGACTGCCGTCTCTTCCATCCTCCGGCCTGTCTGGCGCCTTTATGCTTTCTTCCATTTCACGCCCTCACGAGTATCTTCCAGGATAATCCCTTTCTCCAGCAGTTCTGCCCTGATTTCATCTGCTCTGGCAAAATTCTTCTCTTTCTTGGCAGCCTTGCGCTCTTCGATCTTCTCTAAAATATAACTCTCCATCTCGGCGTCCACACCGCTGTCCGCCTCCTTTTCCGCATAAGCTGTGGTCAAATCCAGGGACAGCACCTTGTCGAAGTCCTCCGCCAGGGCATATTTCGTGGCATCCGACATCTCCTCCTTCAGCATGTCGTAAAGCACCGTCAGCGCCATGGAGGAATTCAAATCGTCGCACAGAGCCGCCTGGAACTTCTGCCTGTAAAGTTCCGCTTTCTCCCGGTCCGTTTCCCCTTCCTTCCCCAGCCCGCCGATGCGCTTCACCAGCTTCTCATAGGCCGCCCGGGCATTGTCCAGTGCGTCAAAGGAGAACTCCAGGGGCTTGCGGTAATGGGACTGGAGACAGAACAGCCGGTACACTTTCGGGTCATAGCCCCTGGACTTCAGCAGAGAAACCGTCAAAAACTCCCCCTTGGACTTGCTCATCTTCCCCGCCTTATCGTTCAGATGATGCACATGAACCCAGTAATTGCACCACTTATGCCCCAGATAGGCCTCGCTCTGGGCAATCTCGTTGGTGTGATGAGGGAAGATATTGTCCACGCCGCCGCAGTGGATGTCCA
>JAAWLQ010000043.1 GCA_022797995.1 Lachnospiraceae bacterium | reverse complement strand
TCTTTCTCTGACGCAAAATCCTGCGGAAGTTCATCTTTGTGTTTTCCAATTGGAAATACCGTATAAAATCCATCCTCGAAAATTCCATCTAACATATCTTCCCTTCTTTCTCCCGGCACAACCCCGCGGGGTGGGTGGTGTGGTTAATCTTCCTCTTCATCCAGGCATTCAACCTCGTATTCGTCCGGAATCGGAATAACATTGCACCCGTCCTTAAAGATACGGTCAGCCTTGTCTTCTGCGTCCGATTCATTTTCGGCTTCGACTTCGATGACAGAACTAAAATAAATTGTTACCCTGTAATTTTTCATGCGTACCTCCTTATATGGTTTCCCATGTCTCATACACTTCTGCATCCATTCCATCAATGGCCAGAAGCGAAACTGCTCTTTCCCGGGCCTGCTCGTCGGTGTCTGCGGTGATTTTGACAGATACGTTTGTTCCGTCATCATCCGGGAAGTGCGTTCCGACATAAATTTTCACCAGGTATCTCATATTATCTCCTTTCATATCCATCGCTTTTAACTTTTTTAAAATATCTATTTGCGGAATCTTTATTATCAAACTCTTTCACAAAGGTACTTCTTAACTCTTCATGGTATAAGCGGCTAAGTCCATTCAACTTCGATATCCGGATGTAATACTTTCCGCGATACATACAGCAAACAATTTCGCTGTATCCCAAAGTCTCCCCAAACGTATTGGTGACTTTGTGAACCCATTCGGAAATATTTTCGAGGTTACCGGCGTTATATAATTGCTTGAATTCTCCATTCGTCATATCCATACCCTCCTTTGTTTGAGCCATACCTTGGCTCAACTATAGAATAGCACTATTGCTAGTAATATACAAGACGGAATAATTCACAAATATATTACTAGCAATATGTCCGTTAATTGTGCAAAATGTATATTGATAGCAATATATACACTATGGTATAATACTGTAAAAGTGAGGTGTTGCGGTATGTCCGATAAAGTGAGTAAGGCACAGCAGAGGGCGGTGCAGAAGTATGTCAAGAATAATTATGATAGGGTGGTGCTGACACTCCCAAAAGGAAAGCGTGACGAAATAAAGCAGTATGCGGAATTGGACGATAAGAGTATGAATGCTTATATCATTCAGGCAATCGAGGAAAAAATCTCCCAGGACAAGGGGCGGCAGTGATTTTAGAATTTGTCCAAAATTTTGTCCAAAAGAATAAAAAAGCCTGTAAGAACAGGCTTTATAAAATCGGCGCGACAGGATTTGAACCTGCGACCTCAGCGTCCCGAACGCTGCGCTCTACCAAACTGAGCCACGCGCCGCCATACATGTATCTGTCAGCTCAAAGGTATATGCCTCAGACGAAAGGATTGCCTGAATCATGAACCGACATTAAAATAATATATAAAAATGGATTGATTGTCAAGGGTAAAACGAATAAAATTATAACCGGAGGTTATGCACGGAGATTTTGCAGTGATTCTTCCGGAGAAAATGTCGAAAGTATAAAGCTATGAAAGGAAGACAGAATGGACCGGGCAGCAGTGATTTTGAAAAAGGGTGAGGGGCGCACCATAAAAGCCGGCGGAGCATGGATCTATGATAATGAGATAGATAAAATTGAGGGGGACTTTGAAAACGGGGATGTGGTGGAAGTCCGTGACTTTGACGGATATTGTATGGGCTGCGGTTACATTAATACCAATTCCAGAATCACTGTCCGCATGCTATCCCGAAAAAAGAATACGATTATAGACGAAACATTTTTCGGGCAGAGAGTTCGGGAGGCGTGGGAATACCGCAGACAGACCATCGACACTTCCAGCTGCCGCCTGATTTTCGGAGAAGCGGATTTCCTGCCGGGTATTGTGGTGGACAAATTTGCGGATGTGCTGGTGGTAGAGTCACTGGCCCTGGGAATAGACAGATGGAAGTCCGTCATTGTGGATGCGGTGAAGAAGGTGCTGGAAGAGGACGGTATCCGGATTCGCGGTGTCTACGAGAGAAGCGATGCAAAAGTCCGGCTGCAGGAAGGGATGGAGCGAAGTAAGGGATTTCTGGGAGAGGCCTTTGACACAAAAGTGGAAATCCTGGAGAACGGTGTGAAATATCTGGTGGATGTGGCGGAAGGACAGAAGACAGGATTTTTTCTCGATCAGAAGAACAACCGGGCGGCTATTCACCGATTCTGTAAAGGGAAAAAAGTGCTGGACTGCTTTACGCACACGGGTTCCTTCGCACTGAACGCGGGAATTGCCGGAGCGGAGAGCGTACTGGGGGTGGATGCGTCACAACTGGCCATAACCCAGGCGGAGGAAAATGCCAGGCTCAATCATCTGGAAGACAGAGTGAAGTTTCAGTGTGCGGATGTATTTGAAGTGCTTCCGGAGCTGGAGAAAGAGGGAGAAAAATTTGATGTGGTGATTCTGGACCCGCCCGCGTTTACCAAGTCCAGAAATTCTGTGAAAAATGCAGTGAAAGGGTATCGGGAAATTAATCTCAGGGGCCTGAAGCTGGTTCGGGACGGAGGATTTCTGGTCACATGCTCCTGTTCTCATTTCATGGAGCAGGAGCTTTTTGCCAGGACGCTGCGGGAAGCGGCTGCAGGCGCTCACAGGAGACTGCGGCAGGTGGAATTTCGCACACAGGCCTGTGACCATCCCATTCTGTGGGCGGCGGAGCAGTCATATTATCTGAAGTTCTACATTTTTCAGGTAGTGGAAGAAAGATAACTTTTGAAAGTACCGGCTGTAAAGAAGGAGAGAACAAACGATAAGAGGAGTACAAAAGAATGTCTGCTTTATGGAATGAATATCGGAATGAACTCATGAAAAGAAAAAAGTGGTTTGTCATAGCAGGTTTTGTTTCTGTAATTCTTTTTGGTGTATCCTGCCGTTATCTGTATACGGGAATCAATAAGCGATTTTTGCTTTATACGGTACTCAGCCTGGGCACAGGTATGTTTTTGGCTTTTCCACATGTAAAGAGCAGATTGTTTTCGGTACTCTGTCTGTTAGTATACTGCATAATTGTTCCACATAAACTGTTTCAGCGAATTGAGCTTCCGGTTCATGATATGGGGCGTATCTTAAAGGGAGCCGAGCTTGCGAATATTGTAATTATCTTTCTTATCTATGCGGTTTTTCTGCTGGTGTTACAGCGGATTCGATTTGCCCTGGGAGCAGGGAATACTTTCCTCTGTATACTCTTTCTGATTAACTATTATGTCAATCAGTTCAGGGGAAGCAGTTTAAGCATCACTGACCTGATGGCGACCGGGACGGCCCTGACCGTGCTGGATAATTACAAGCTTACCATGAGCAGTGAACTGTGGTATAGTATTCTCTGGTTCTGCTTTTTTATCGCGTGGGGATTCTGGTGTGATATTCCTGGAAGAGGGAAAAGATATCATCTGACAGTGAGTGTGGTCTCTCTGTCATGTTTCCTGCTTTTCTATCTGTTCTGGAATAAAACGGATTATCTGGAGAGAAATGAGCTGCAGGGACATTATTGGAATATGAGTGAAAATGAATCGTTAAATGGATTTCTTTTAAGCTTTGCAATCAGCATACGGGAAAATTCCATGGAAAAGCCGGGCGAATATTCGAGGGAAAGCCTGGCACAACTGGCCGAAGAAATACGGAATACGTATCAGCCGCCTGAAAAGGTCGACGGAAGGACCCCGCATATTATCTGCATTATGAATGAGGCCTGGTCTGATTTGAGGGTACTTGGAAATCTGGAGACATCGGAACCTGTGATGCCCTTCTTTGACTCCCTGACAGAAAATGTCGTCAAGGGGTATACCTATGTGGATATACTGGGAGGCCTGACAGCAAACACGGAATTTGAAGTGCTGACAGGGGACAGTCTGGCTTTTCTTGCTCCGGCAGCAATTCCCTATCAATTGCAGGTAAATCATGATATGTATTCTATGGCACGTATCTTACGGGAACAGGGATATCAGACAATGGCTATGCACCCGAGTATCGGCCATGCATGGAATCGAAACAGAGTGTACAATTATTTTGGATTTGAGGAATTCAGGGATGCGCTCCAATTTGAGACAGAATATCTGTATGTGGGCAATTTTCTGTCGGACGAATGTAATTTTAATGAGATTATCCGACAATATGAAAACTGTAAAGGGGGAAAACCTCTGTTTCTCTTTGATGTGACGATACAAAATCATGCGGACTATTATGATAATACTGAGATCCTGTTAAATTTGCAGTCGGTTGGGAACCTGCCGGCCGATGAGCTGGAATATATATGTGATGTGGAGACATACTTAAACCTGATGAAAATTACGGATGATGCTTTCCAAAATATGCTTGCTTATTTTGAAAAAGAGGAGGAACCGGTCATTATCTGCATGTTTGGTGATCATCAGCCCAAACTGAACGACGGTTTCTATAATGCAATATTTCAGGACAATAACCTTTCGCCAGAGGAAGCAAGGCCGCTTATGTATATCACACCCTATGTCATATGGGCCAATTATAATGTGGAATTTCCGGAGTACGGGAATATGAGCGCAAACTATCTGGGCGCGGCGGTTCTGGAGTGTGCCGGAGCAAAGCTGCCGCCGTATTATCAGTTTTTAATGCAGCTTCAGAAAAAGTATCCTGTGATTTCACGGCGGACAATTGAAACGATAAAAGACGATGAGGATATATTGCGATATCAGTTATTACAGTATAATCACCTTATGGAGAAGAACTATGAGAAGACTTTGTTTACCGTGGCACCGGAATGAAAAAACAGGAACGGAACAGACGGCGTTGTAAGCAGGAGGGGAAGATGAGAAAATACAACAATAGTGCCAATACCATGTTTGGGACATATCAGCCGGATAAGGAAGAGGTGAAGAGAAACTGGAAGATTGTGGTAGTTATGACGCTGTGCATTCTGGGTTTTATGATTTTGATATCATCGGTGCAGAATTTCTGGATGTCTCTGAAACCGGAATACGATGTGGAGTATCTGCTGGACAACGGAGCCCGGGAAGGGATGCATGTAAAGGGAGAGGTGCCCTATACGTATGACTGCTTTGCAGATATGTCGGACATGGACGGAGGAAAGGTCAGTGCCTATTATTATGCGCTTCCTGCCGCGAAAGGTATGATAATTCTGGAAATTCCCGCGGACAGACAGGAAGCTATGGAGATTCTGCTGGACGAGACGCTGGATTTCCTGGATACAGGTGTCTGGCCCACCTCCACGATAACGCTGGAAGGCTATGTGGTAAAGGCACAGGGAAGACTTCCGTATCTGTTGTCAGATTATATGCGGGAAATCGGATATACCGATGAAGAGATTGCGGATATGGGTGAGCCGCTGATGATTGAAGATGCGTCCAGAAGAATGGGGAGAGCGAGAATAAGTGCCCCCGTGGGGATGATAATTCTGACGACAGGCATTTTGCTTGGAGTATTTTTCCTGTTTCGGAGCAGACATAAAAGATAATCGGGAGGCACATAAATGCTGCATGTGATTGAACATTCTGTTATAGACAGTATAAAACTGGTTCCTTTTCTGTTTCTGACCTATCTGGCAATGGAATATCTGGAGCACAGGACCGGGAACGGAATCCAGAAGTGGCTTAAAAATGCAGATAAGGCGGCACCTGTAATCGGCGGCCTGTTGGGGGCTGTTCCACAGTGCGGGTTCTCCGCGGCCGCATCCAACCTGTATGCCGGACGTGTGATTACGCTGGGTACACTGATTGCGATTTATCTGTCCACTTCAGATGAGATGCTGCCTGTTCTTATTTCGGAAAGGGCACCATTTCATGAAATTATGGGAATTCTTCTGGGGAAGGCTCTTATCGGAATGACGGCAGGTCTGCTGATTGATCTGATACGGCGAAGAAAAGGGACGGAGCCCGGAGGAAGTATCCATGACATCTGTGAACAGGAACATTGTCATTGTGAGAAAGGAATCTTCCTTTCCGCGGTGACACATACGGTGCAGATAGCTTTTTTTATTTTGCTGGTTACAGTTGCTCTGAATCTGGTTCTTCACTTCGCAGGGGAGGACATCCTGGAAAAGCTGCTCCGGGACAAGACGGTTCTTGGCCCTGTGCTGGCAGGGGCTGTGGGGCTGATACCGAACTGTGCCGGGTCGGTGGTGATTACGCAGCTGTATCTGGAGGGGGCCCTGAGCCTGGGAGCCGCCATGGCAGGCCTGCTTACAGGCTCCGGCGTGGGTGTGCTGGTGCTTTTCCGGGTGAACCACAATAGAAAGGAAAATCTGAAAATCCTGGGTCTGCTCTATGGAATCGGGGTGGCGGCAGGGATCCTGACAGGATTCTTCTCCGCATAAATCGGTATGTAAACAGGTTAGTCCGTCATATTCGGCAGATTCAGGCCGTATTTTTCCAGTATCCGGTTATACAGATAAGAATTCAGATAGGCGGAAAGACCCGGCGCAATCAGCAACAGAGGCCAGAATACAAAAAGGCCCACCAGAAAAATTGCCGCAGTCATGATAATTGCGGAGAGCAGAGGGAGGAAATTCCGCAGACTCAGGGCAAAATTCATTTTCAGAAGGGCTTTTACAGTATTGTCACATCTGGCCAGAAGCGGGAAGATGAAGAAAAGGTTCAGCAGATATAAAAGTATCAGCACACCGAAGGCCGGAAGGAACATCATGGACATGGATCCGCCGGAAAAGAGACTCCAGTAAATATCCGCACCCAGAATGAGGGCGACAGCCAGAAAAAGGAGCCAGATCAGCGTGGCCGGTTTAAAATTTGAGCGGAAGGCGTGCCGGAAATCCCTCCAGGTATAACCTTCCTGATTGCGTGTCAGCTTCAGTGTGACATAGTACATGGCGGTACTGCCTGCCCCCATAGTGAATACGGGCAGACAGCACAGATACCAGAGCAGAGAGAGCAGGAACATATCCGCAATGTTGCCTATAAATCTCCACACAGGATTATCGATATTGAAGAAACGTCCCATAGGATTCTCCTTTATTCAGCGAATTGTCATACAGTTTTAAGATTCACCTCGTCACAGTTTACAATTTCATAAGTCTCACCCAGAGAGTCTGTGATATTCTCATCCGCAGTTATCCGAAAACGGCTTACCTCCACATGAGATGCATTGTGCGCACAGAGCGCATGGACAGAATTACGGAAGCGACCGTCCCCGATGCATGGCCGCAGGTCCAGCGTATCTTTCGGCCAGTCCGTTTTTCGCGTCAGATGTAAGGTGACATTGCTGAAGCAGATGCCGCTGATATTTTTCTGCTCTTCCCCATAAATCAGGATACCATTCTCACTGTTACAGTTAATATTTTCAAAGGTCACGTTGCGGATATACCCAATTTGCGTTTCTTCCCTGCGCCTCAGTGCGGTGATTGCAATGGGTTCTGCCTTGCCCCACCAGTGGTCGGGAGAAAATTGTCGGGTGTCAATATGTATATTGGAAAAAATAACATTTTCAATACAACCCCGGTCACGCAGCTGCATGGAGATCCCCCGGTTGCTTCGGCTGATAATGCAGTTCTGTACGGTGATATTGCGGAAAGGGGCTTCACTTTCCGTGCCGAATTTAATGGCGGCGCTGGTGGAGGTCAGCGTACAGTTTGAGACAAGGATATTCTCACAGGGACCGTATTCCATGGAGCCGGCGGTATTTTTGAATACAATACAGTCGTCGGCACATTCTATGTGGCAGTTTATGATGCGTACATTTTTGCAATGATCGGGGTCGATACCATCGCAGTTTGCCAGTTTTAAATTGTTCAGGATACGAATGCCGTCAATCAGCACATCTTCACAACCCACCAGATGTGTGGTCCAGAAAGCACTGCCGGTAAGGGTTACCTGATGGAGGGTCAGATGCCGGACATGCTCCAGAAAGAGCAGAGGGACCCTGGGGTAGAAGCTGCCGTCAATGTGCCAGGGCGTGACGGTGCCATAATAAATTGCTTCGTTGCCGTCAATTTTACCCTGCCCGGTGATAGACACATATTCACAATCCTTTGCATAAATGAAAAACAGCGAAGGCCCGCCCGAATATTCACAGTTTTCGTAAGTGGGAACGGAGACCTTCAGAGGATCGATATTCCCGTTTCCGAACAGATCATAATCTTCCAGCCGGTCGCTTCCTTTCAGGACAGCGCCCATTTCCAGATGCAGCTCCACATAGGAACGAAGCACCAGAGAGCCACAGCGGTAAGTGTGTCCTCCGCTTAACAGAACCTGTCCGCCGCCGGCCTGACTGCAGGCATCGATAGCGGCCTGTATTGAGCGAGTGTCATTGTGTTTTCCGTCTCCGACGGCACCGTAATTATGTACATCGTATATCATGTTAGTTACCATACCTTTCTGTAATCTGCGCATGTTTTACACATTGCGCAGTATGAATCGTGGCTGCAGCAGTATGAATGTCGTAGCCTGTAAATAAGCTGATACCGGTTCGAAATGCTCCGGGCGGGTCCGTCACCTGGATGCTGATATCCTTTTAAGAACCGAATACCGGAAAAACGTTTGTGAATCAATGCACCATGGTTTTCAGGACAGGTCAGGAGCTGTCATGATCGTCCTCCTTCTCTTCTTTGGCTGGCGGCTCCATATGGTGCCTGGACTGCTTGCGGAAGGTCCTGGGGGAGACTCCGTTGACCCGCCGGAAACAGTCTTTAAAATAATTGCTGCTGTTGAACCCACAGTTTGTGGCAATTTTTGTAACCGAATCGTCCGTGGTCAGAAGCATTTGGCTGGCCTGACGAATCCGGATGAAATTTACATACTCTTTGAAGGTGACACCTGTAACGCGCCTGAACTTCCGGGAGAGATAGGTAGGGGTCAGGTTGATGCTTTCCGCCACCTCATTCAGGGTCAGGGGCAGAGCAAAATTCTGTGCAATATAGCGGAGGGCCGCTTCAATGTCCGTACTGATAGATGTATTTTCTTTCAGCTGCTCATAGACGAAGATACCGTTGCGCCGGATAGTCAGCAGAAGAGTCATCATCTGAAGCTGCAGAAATTCATAGGAAAATTCGTCGGGAATATTATTCTCCTGGAGCATGGTATCCAGCAGTGCCTCCATGGAAGCTCGTCCGTCTTTCATGAGAATGACCTTGCCGGAACGGGACAGCTTACCCTGGATATAGGAATGAGATTCCCAGTAGTAATCAGGAAGTACTTCCGGCAGACAGTAGACCACCGTACGTTCACAGGGCACAAGCCCTTCGTATTTGGTACTGTGAGAATCTCCCGGCGCAACGATAAAGATATCACCTGCCGTCAGGTGATAAAGCACATTATTCACCGAATAAATGCAATTCCCGGTTTTCAGATAGAATATTTCATAATATTGATGAAAGTGTTCATAGGTCATGGAAAAAGTGGGAACCCTTATCTGACGTTCGATATAAATCCCTTCGTTACAGTCTTCCGTGTACATTTCTGCCCTTTCCACCCTGGAGGCTGTCTTCTGAATCTCATTTGCCTTTATGGGTAATTTTAACAAAAGGTCTCAGCTTACTATCTGCAGGTTTGTAGAATTATAACATCATCCCTCAAAAGTAACAAGATGGATTTAGAGTATTTTTTTGAAAAAGATAAATAATCTGTGGTATTTTTCGAAAATGCATATTAATTTAGTAGTATTTAAGGGGGCATGTCTATAAAATATACGATAGGCGGCAAGGCATCCGACACAGGGTCCGGAGTCGGATATCTGCCCCAAAGACGCGTCGCAAGCAAAGTAACAGTTCACAAAAAGTATAGTGAAGAAAAGAGGTATTATGAAGAAGAAATTAATATCAATTCTTATGACAGCCGGTATGATATTGAGCCTGGCAGCATGCGGAAATGACGCCGGCGGACAGGAAAGTTCCACAGGCGGTGATACCGGCAGTACGCAGCAGAGTGAGACAAGCAGTGAAGCCAGCACTTCCCAGGAGTCTTCGACAGCACCGGAAGCAGATGGAGAACAGGTTACCCTGAGAATGGCCTGGTGGGGATCTCAGACCCGGCATGACATTACGGTGGAAGTCATCGAAATGTATGAGAAGGATCATCCCAATGTTAAGATCGAATATGAATTCTTCTCCTTTGATGATTATTTTACAAAGCTGAAGACCCTTCAGGCATCCGATCAGGTGTGGGATATCTTCCAGCTGGGAGGCAACTTCCCCATGTACATGGATAAGATCTGCTTTATGGATGAGTTCATTGATTCCGGCATTGTGGATGTGTCCGATATTCCGGAAGCTTATCTGCAGATTACCCAGGACATCGAGGGACATCAGATTGGACTTTCCAATGGTCTGAATACGTATGGCATTGCCTATGATGTGGACATGTTCAATGAGGCGGGAGTTCCTCTTCCCACAGACAATTGGACCTGGGATGATTACGCTGACGCCGCAATGAAGATTATGGAGAAGACAGGACATTATGGTAGTTCGAAGTTCAGTGATGAATTTATTGCAGGTTGCTCCACTTACATAGGACAGCAGGGCAAGGTAGGAGAGTATGGATTCTTCAATCTGGACCTGACAGGTATGGGCTTCGACGATCCCTCCATGCTGGAAGGCTATATCCAGATGAGAGCGGACCTGATCAACGCCGGTGCATCTCCGGATGCCGGTGCGGAGATGGAGATCACCAATATTGAAAACGATTTCCTGGTGACAGGAGAAGCAGGCATGACCTGGGTAGCTGTAAACCAGTTCCCTACCATCTATGATATCTGCAAGGCGGAAGGACGTACCCTGGCATTGGCCACACTTCCCAGAGTATCTGCGGATGGACCTTCCGGAGCTGTGATTCAGTCTTCTCAGATGCTGTGCGTGTCCCAGGACAGCGAGCATAAGGAAGAAGCGGCTGCTTTCATCAGCTGGTTCCAGAACAGCGTGGAATGCAATCAGGTGCTTCAGGGGGAGAGAGGTATCCCTGTAAACAATACGGTTCGTGATTCCCTGAAAGCAAATCTGACCGAAGGCCAGCAGATCATGTATGATTTTGTAGACCTGATTGGTACTTTTGATGTTCCTGAGAAGGTTAATGTACTGAGCCCTGACGGTCAGGACCAGGTAGTAGACAAGTACCGCAACTATATTCAGGATGTAGCGGCAGGCAATATGACTGCGGCGGATGCGGCACAGAAGACTTATGATGATGCGGCGGCAATTTTTAATAAATAAAAGCCCGCACTGTCTGACTGAGAGAGGATACTGACAGGAGCTGTCGGCACAGGCACACCATGCAAAAGTGTGTCTGTGCCCTTCTTGACGAAAGAACTGAAATTGCAGAGATATCCTGCGGAACTAAAACAGCAGAACTAAAATAAGGAGGAACCGGTTTGAAAAGTAATGCACAGGCAGTACGGACGTCCAAAGTAAGAAAATTTATTTACAGTAATAACACGGTGGGCCATGTGTTTGCGGCACCTTTTATTTTCGGATTTATTTGCTTTTCTCTGATACCTATTCTTACATCTTTTTACTATGCTTTTACAGATTATTCTCTGGGGTCTAAAACTTCGGAGATAGTAGGCGGCAGAAATTTTGCCATGCTTTTGACAGACGACATTTTCCTGCAATCCCTGGGGATTACGTTAAAATATGTATTTATCTCTGTCCCGCTGAAGCTGGCGTTTGCTCTGTTTGTGGCGTTCCTTCTCACAAGGAAGAGCAGGCTGGTAACGCTGTATCGTTCGCTGTACTATGTACCGTCTCTGGTAGGCGGCAGCGTGGCTGTAGCACTGGTATGGAAGCAGCTGTTTGCAAGGAAAGGGCTCTTCAACTCCGTGCTTTCCGACGCGGGATTTTCCACCATCAACTGGTTCGGGGACACGAAACTGGCACTGTGGCCATTGATACTTATGAGCGTATGGCAGTTTGGTTCTTCCATGATTATCTTTGCCGCCGGTCTGAAGGAGATTCCCACATCCTATTACGAAGCGGCCGAGATTGACGGTGCCAACGGGTTCCAGAAATTTTTCCGGATTACGCTGCCCTGCCTGTCTCCTATTGTGCTTTATAATCTGGTGATGCAGACTATATCCGCATTTATGGCCTTTACCCAGGCGTTTATTATCACCCAGGGCGGCCCCAACAATTCAACCATGATGTATTCCCTGTATGTCTATAATCAGGCCTTTAAGTATAACAACATGGGATATGCCTGTGCCATGAGCTGGTTCATGCTGGTGGTTATGAGTGTGATTACGCTGATTATTTTCAAGACCTCGAAAATGTGGGTATTCAGCGAAGCGGGAGAGTAGGAGGTGAGCGTATGAGTGTAAAACATAAGATACAGAAAGTACTTTATCATCTGTTTGTTATTATTTTCGGTATTATTATGATTTATCCAGTGTTCTGGATGATCAGCGGTTCCTTCAAGGATAATGCGGAGATTCTCCGCGGCACGCTGGGTCTGATTCCGGAGAATCTGAAAATCAGTAATTATTCCACGGGATGGAAGGGGTTTTCAGGGATTACCTTCGCCACCTTTTTTAAGAACTCTTTTCTGATTACATCTGTGGCGACGCTGGGTACGGTGATCAGCTCTTCTCTGGTAGCCTATGCGCTGTCGAGGGTTCGGTTCAAAGGAAGGAAACTGTGGTTTACCTGTATGCTGGCCACCATGATGCTGCCGAGCCAGGTTATCATGATTCCCAGCTTCTTAATCTGGTATAACCTGGGGCTGAGCAGCACTTATGTGCCGCTGATTCTTCCTTATTTCTGTGGTCAGGCCTTTTTCATCTACCAGATGATGCAGTTTATGGCGGGAATTCCCCGGGAGCTGGACGAGGCGGCCACCATCGACGGCTGCAGCAAATACAGCATCTACACTCACATTATTGTGCCGCTGTTGAAGCCTTCCATTGTGACGACGATCATCATTCAGTTCTACTGGAAGTGGGATGATTATATGGGCCCGCTGCTTTACCTGAGCAAGCCTCAGTCCTATACGGCTTCCCTGGCTATCAAGCTGTTCGCAGACAGCGCTTCCACCACGGATTACGGCGCCATGTTTGCCATGTCCACACTGTCGCTGATACCGGTGTTCCTGATCTTCCTGTTCTTCAACAGGTATCTGGTGGAGGGAATCGGAACCAGCGGGCTGAAGGGATAATCTGTGTACTATAGAGCTGAAAGGCAGCATACATCTCGAACAGCCCTGGGGAAAGGGGTTGGAGAAGATGGAGGAATTAAAATCAGGAGGCATATATGATTCAGAATCCGATTCTGAGAGGGTTTTGCCCGGACCCCAGCATTGTCAGGGCGGGCAGAGACTATTATATCGCCACTTCCACCTTTGAGTGGTGGCCGGGTGTGCGTTTGTTTCATTCCACGGATCTGCAGAACTGGGAGCAGATCCCTTCTCCCCTGCGCAGAGAGAGTCAGCTGAACCTCATCGGAGATCCCACCTCCGGAGGGGTGTGGGCGCCCTGCCTGAGCTATGATGGGAAGAAATTTTTTCTGACCTATACAGATGTGAAGACTAAAAAGGGCAGATACTACAATACACATAATTACGTGGTGTGGACGGAGGATATCCGTGGGCCCTGGTCGGAGCCGGTGTATCTGAACAGCATTGGCTTTGATCCCTCCCTGTTCCACGATACGGACGGAAGAAAGTATCTCATCAACATGGTGAACGGCTTTAAAGGGGTGCTGGTGCAGGAGCTGGATGAGCAGCTCCGCCTGGTGGGAGAGCGCAGAAAGGTTTATCCGGGCTCCGGTATCGGCTGTACCGAAGGCCCACATATGTATCATATCGGGAAATGGTACTACCTGATTGTGGCGGAGGGCGGCACCGGTTACGGTCATTGTGTGACTATGGCCAGGGCGGAAAGCATCTGGGGGCCCTTTGAAACCGCGCCGGACAATCCCGTTCTCACCTCCAACCAGGAGGATATGGAAGCATTGCAGAAATGCGGTCATGCGGATATTGTGGATACGCCGGAAGGGGAATGGTACATGGTTCATCTGTGCTCCAGGCCGCTGAATGGTCAGAAGTGGTGCACGCTGGGCAGGGAGACCGCTATCCAGAAGATGGTGTGGGACAAGGAAGGATGGCTGCATCTGAAATCCGGGGGAAGGTTTGCAGAAAATACAACGGAAGCGCCCGCGGGAGGTACAGAGGAAGAAGACGGAACCGGAAGCAGTGAAGCGTGCCGGGATAAGGGGCTGCCACTGAAAGAAACCTGTGAAGAGCCGGATGAGAAGGCCTGTTTTTATGATGATTTTGACAGGGGAATTCTGGATGTCAGATATAATTCTCCCAGAGCGGATTACAGCACTTTCGCTGATTGCACTGTGAGGCCGGGGTATCTGCGGATGAAAGGGCAGGAGTCGATGAACTCTCTGCACCATGTATCTCTGCTGGGGGTCAGGCAGCAGGTTGTGTCCTGCAGCGCGGAGACCGGGATGGAATATGAGCCGGCGTATCCGGAGCAGCTGGCGGGACTTGCCTATATGTACGATGCCATGAACTTCTACCTCTTCGGGAAGACCGTCACGGAGGAAGGAGAGGCGGTGTTAACTCTGATAAAAAGTGACGGAGGTGTCATTACGGATGAGATGGAACCAAGCCCCGTACCGGAAAAGGGAATGCTCAGATTGCGGGCGGACGTTTCCCGGGACGGTACGGAGGCGGTATTTTCCTACCGTACGGAAGGGAGTCCGGAATGGAAACAGGCGGGAGAGCCTGTCACTACCCGGATTCTGACAGATGAGCATTGCAGAGGCTTCACCGGGGCATACTTTGGTATGTACCATCACGATATGACGGGACTGGCCGCGACGGCGGATTTTGACTATTTCTGTGTTCAGGTCTGAGACAAACTATTATAAAATCCTCTTTTTGAACGTTCAGTTTGAAAAGGGGATTTTCTGCATCATTCAAAAATTACCCTGTTTCCAGTTTTTTTCTTCTTGCGTTGCCAAACTTCGCCATTTAATGTTAGAGTATAAAAGTCTGTGCGGAAATCAACAGGGAAATCAGACTGTTCATAGAGGGAGGATATCTATGGGAAAAATCGTAAATGTCGCGGCCCCGGAGGGAGTCGTGTTGAAGGATGATTTTCAGGTCAGAGTGAGAAGCTGCGGAGAAGAACAGTGGCAGACCCTTTCCTGTTATCAGGTATGGGTGGATATGCATGAAAAGCGTGCCGCATCCATGGCCTGTTTTGACTTTTCAGGGAAAGTGGAAGTGGAGATTACCTGTCCTCATCTGTACTTTATCTATCGGGTGGATATACGGCCGCTGGCTGCCGGAATCCAGGCAGAATATGATTCGAAAACCATTCGTTTTACGCTGGACTGTCCCCGGAAACTGTCGGTTGAAGTAAACGGAGAGCGCTTTCATAATCTGCATCTGTTTGCCGGGGCTCTGCAGGAGGATATTCCGGAGCCGGAGAGTGGGAGCACACTGTTCCTTCCGGGCAGACAGGGAGGCGCCGCATTGTACAGGATGGATGAACTGCTTGTCGCACTGCAGGCAATGCCGGAGGGCAGGACAGTTTATTTTGGTCCGGGACTTCATTATCTGGAGGAATGTACCATGCAGATTCCTTCCAACACTAATGTGTACCTGGCGGCCGGGGCAGTGCTGGTGGGGTCCCTCATCGTGAACAGGGAGGAAAATATACGGATATTTGGGAGAGGGTGTCTGCTTCTTTCCAACTTTGAACGGTTTACCGGATTGAATGCCATCCGCATCAGCCATGGGA
>JAAWLQ010000042.1 GCA_022797995.1 Lachnospiraceae bacterium | reverse complement strand
ACGTATCCCATCATGCCGTCGTCCGTCAGGTTCAGGCAGGACAGGTACTGTGCGTCCCCCTCCTGGGGCACCTCCGCCGTGGAGAAGGAGTCCGGCAGGATGTAGGGGATCAGGTCGTTGTTATAATTCTGTGCTTTCACCCACTCCGCCTCGTAATCCACCCGGCCGGTCTCCTCCATCTCGGTGACCGCCTCTTCGTAGGTGGTGATCAGTTTGGATTGTCTGTAGTTGTTCCACTGGTTGGATACAAAGGGATACAGCAGCAGGGACAGACCGGCTGCGAACATGGTACAGACTATGATGGTGGTTATATGTTTTTTCATCCGCTCTCTCCTTGTTGTTGTATTTTTATGCGTTGCGCTTTTGGTTCCGGGCTGACAGTCTCTCTTTTTGTCTCCCGGTCTTTTGCTTTCCCGGGGCGGACGTGCCGCTCCGGGGCTTTGATGCTTTTCGGAGAAATATTCTTTTCTCTTTGGTATTTTTGTTTGGTCCGGTTCACCGGATGGGCTCCGGTGAACCTGTGACTCTTATCTTTTGTACGAAGAAATTGCTAAAAATAGTTTTTAACAATTCCTTTCTATCCTGCATGGACTGCACGATATCTTTTGTATTGCCTGCTCTGCTTATTTCGCAGATTTTCTGCGGCTTGCGAAGTACAGGCCTGCCGCCAGAATCATGATGGCACATCCGCCAATGGTGAAGATGGTGGTACCGATGCCGCCGGTGGAAGGCAGGGAGGAAATCTTTGTATTCGGGATATCAACCCCGATTACATTACCCTCTACAGACTCTCCATCAACGGTAACATCCTTATTGATCGTAACGTTCCCCTGCTCTACAGTAAATGTATTTGCCGTTACACCATCAATTGTAATTGTCCAGGACAACAGCTTCCCTTTATTTTCGGAATCGTTATTGTTTTCATATGTTCCCTCAATCTTAATTACAAACACATGAGTGTTCAAAGTATAATCCTTAGGCGCTTCTGTTTCTTTCAGATAGTAGGTCCCTTCTGCCAGACCTCTTACCGGCAACTGACCACCATTTTGAGATTCTACAGTACCTCCGAACAGCTCTACTTTGGTTCCATCTTCCTCAAATTTATAATTCTTATATACTTCCGCATCATCAACTTCATCCGGATTCTGGGTGTAAAGAGTAAAGGTAGCACCATCCAATGCATTAGAGTTTGTTGTAGTATTGAATTCGCCGGTTTTTGTTAAAATACCTTCTGTCACAGAACCAGTAACCGCTCCGTCAATATCAAAGGTATAGGTATAAGTCTTCTTTTCTTCCGTAGTGTCTTTGACACCACTGTTCACTTTGGAATCCTTTGTGTAATTCAGTACAACTCCGTTGGTGTTGCCTGCCTCATTAATAGCAGCGTTCTCATTCAGGATTGCAGAATAGGTAACTGTCACTGTTTTCCCGGCATACGGATTCAGCATATACTCTCCGCCAACAACAAAGTTAATTAAAATCTGTCCGGCAGTTAAAGCTTTTTCTTCTTCTGTCTTATCAGCTTCCTCCTTCTCAGCTACTTCCTCATAGGTTGTCACTGTGTAATCAGTGTTCTCATCTAAAGTCTTATCTGCACCTGCTGCATCTGTTGTTTTTACCACAACATTATCCTTGAATGTCAAACCAGTGCTCAATGTATCCACCAGGTTTAATACAGGTGCTTCGCCTCCATAATACGGAACATCCGTAATTTTCAGTGTATAAGAAATCTCGTCGCCAATATTAGCGGAAGGAACTACTGCGCCGTCAGAATCTTTTGCAGTCTTCTCAACATCCGGGTGCTCGCTTACTTTCACTATACTATTGGCATTCTCCAGCGTAAGCGTTCCGCCACCAATTGTATTGTCCCCATCCTCTACTGTATAATAAAGAGAAGCTACAGCATAATTATAGATTTTCGCTTCCGCACCGGTTATCAAAGCAAGATACATACCTACAGGAACACAGTCAGTCTTTGTCTTATATCCACCCGCAGCGATATCGTATTCCCACTCGATATCAGCCAGAGGAGTCCCGCTTGTCTGCGCAACGGTGCCAATTGCATCCAGTGTTTCCTGATCGATAACATAATTGCCATCTGCGTCTTTCGTTAAAGTATAAAGAGGTGTTCCATCAGCTTTTTTCACCACTTCATATTTCTCAAAAACTTCGGTTGTAGGATCATATATTGCCTCAACAACGGGATATAAGGCTATTTCTATCCCCGCTTCTTCTGCAATACCACTGATTGTGATACTTCCCTTATCGCCTTCTTTTCCAAATTCATTTCCCTGACCCGGTGTTGCTGCCAGCGCCGTCACCGACATCCCCAGGACCATCGCCATTGCCATCACAAAGGCCAAAATTTTTTTCATCTTCTTCATTTTTGCTTTCCTTTCTTTTTGCCTTGTTCTTACTCTTGGTTTACAGTTACCTTTCGTGTATCCGTTCTATGTATCTTTCGTACTCCGGGATGCCCGGTGCATCAGAACTGTCCGGTTATCAGCCCCGGTTACCCGGGCCCGGCTTTTCCGGTACACCTGCATCCGGCCTCCCCCGGCAGGAACGGCTGCCGAAACATCTTGCTGCTTTCTTTGCTCTCGCTTTGTCTTTAATCTTTCAGCACCTCCCCCTCATGTTTATATCTATATAAGATCAGGGCCGCCGCCATCATCAGCAGCATTCCGCCGATCGAATACCAGTAGATTCCCATTCCGCCGGAATTGGGTAATTCATAGAAGTAGGAGTTGCGGACCACGAGATTGATTCTGTCATTTTCTCCCGGGTTCTCAGCGCTTCCCTTGTGTTCAACAGTGACTCCGCCGATAACGCTGTTGGGCGCATTCTCATATTCTTCATAAGGCTTACCGTCAACGGTCACCTGGAGGCTGCCCTCCGGCTGTCTCACGATATTGATCTCTATGGGATCCGTGAGAATGCGGTATCCGCTGGGAGCCTTTAGCTCATACAGCCAGTAAGTTCCTGCTTTCAGGTTCTCAATGGTCAGCTCACCCTCTATCGTGGCGTAATAGAATCTGGAGGGCTCTGTTCCATCCGGCAGAGTCTCCGGCAATACAGGGTTCTCTTTCCCCTGATTCAGATAAAGCATGAAATGGGCTTCCTTATCTGTGATGGGCTTATTATTCTCATCTGTCTTCGTCAGATGCAGGTCAACTTTCTGGGGCCTGTAGCTGTTGGTAAAAGTCAGTTGTATGCTGCCGCTGTCGCCATCCTGTATCAGCCTCTGCATCCTGGCCTGGGCAAACATCTGTTTATCGACAGGCGTTCCCTCCGCTGAAAGCTCATTGTATATCGGTCTGTATTGTCCGAACATAATCATTTCCGAATACTCTGACGTAAGCTTGATTTCCCTGACTATATACTCGCTGTCAAGGTCAATGCCTTCGAATATGGCGGTCTGATTGGCTTTCAGGGTGAACTCGCCCGGAAGCAGGCCTTTCTCCGCATCGGGACCTGTGGTATAAGTAGGTTTGGAGAGGCCCTCCGGTACGCTGTATATCCTGCCTTCTACCGGCACATACACCTGATACTTCTTCTCGCCTGCCTCATAATTCCAGCCTCTGTCTACCGGTACCGGCTTTACTCCACCGCCAATAGGTATCCCTCTCGACTCCACATTCTGCAGGCTCAGTTCAGAAGCATATCCATCCCCCGCATCCGCCTGCATCAGCATAGACTGTCCGTCCTGATCATTCAACAGCACTCCGCCTCCCGGCTGTTGCGGCAAAATGGAAGCTCTGGCGATTTCGGAAAGAACAATCTTTTCATCCTGTAATGCCTTCCCGATGGCTTCTGCAGATATCCCGGCCCCTTCTCCCAGGTCCAGCGCGCTCTTTACTTCTTCCTCCTTCATCAGCCTCTTATAAAGGATAAAATGAAACTCCTCCCCATTCAGAGGGCCTTCCCCGTTTTCAAAGGTCAGGTTCTTCGTCACCGACAAAGTTCCCTCGCCGCTCACAGGCCTGTTGACGAAGTCTATCGCCGTAATCTGTCCACTGCCTCCCACGGTATGAATTCCGTTGTTCTCCGGAAGAGGAAGCAACTGGGTATAAGCCGGATTCTTCTCCTCGCTTACCCTGTAGGAGGTTCCCGGCTGCATCCCCACAAATAACGCGGCCTCACCGGGTTTCAAGACAAAGTATCCGTCAGGGCCCGTCTGCCTTGTCACAATTTCCTTTCCATTTACCATGACAGCGGGAACAGTTGGAATGGTCGGAACCATCTCTTCTCCCATGTCCGTATCCCGGATTCTCTCAAGCCCGGAAGAGAGATTCTCAGACATCATTATTCCGCCGAAATCGTCTCCGTTCTCCCCCTTGTACACAGGATCACCGGTCGTATTGTAAAGATAGTAGGTTTTCCCTGCCAGGGCATTACCGTATTCATCCACCAGTTGAAATCTAAACCAGATATCAGGCTTGCTGTAATCCTCCAGCCTCTTCGTCACCATAAAGGACAGGTTGGAGTTGTTGAAATCAACTGCGGTCAAAGGCGCCTGTGTGGAACCACTTTTCTGTGTCACTCCGGTGGACCACCAGCCCTCCGGCATACTGCCCGTAACCTCGTACACTTTGTAATCCACATCCGTGGGAATATTCTCGAAGACTGCTTTCCAGCCGCCTTTCATCGTAAAACGTCCGTCTGCATCTGTCATACCGGACAGGATCTCTCCGGTCTCCGTATTGACAGCGGTGTATTCCTCGTTCCTGTACGGTGTGCCGTCCAGCTCTACCGCAAAGGTAAAATCCGGTGTCTCCGGTCTCTCATAGTCTGTGGGGAAGGAAAAGGTCTTCTCAATCTCCAGTACCGTCGTCTCCCCTGTTCCCTGACCGGTGTAGCGGTTTACAAAAGTCTCGCTGTTGCCGTTGGCCAGTATGGTATGTTCTCCGGTGGAGCCGCCGGAAGGGCTTTTCTGCTGGTAGCCGTCCGCCGCCAGGCTCCGCACCTGATAGTCGAACTCGTCATGCAGCGGTTCTTTCGAATTTTCGCCTGTTACGACATATAGCTTATAGCCATTTTTGACAGTTGCCTCGGTGGTCTGAGGTGCTGTGGTCTGACCACCTTCCGGGACCGGCGTCTGCTCAGGACTTCCCGGTACTGGCGTCTGCTCAGGGGTTTCCGGAGATGTCTCAATCCTTCGTGGAAGGAGATAGGTGTCCATCTCCGTCACCTCGTATACGACGCCTGTTCCCACATACTCGAACCAGGCCTGCTGCCCCGCTTCCAGCGTGAAGATTCCCGCGCTATCCGTCTGGAAGGGATATTTCCTTCCCGCGGAGGTCTCCCGGATAATCTCTCTGCCTTCGGCGTCAAGGACACGGTACTCCACATTCTTCGCTATCTCTCCACCCAGCTTCAGAACGAACCGGTAAGCGGCATGCTCCGGCGCCTCATAGGCCGAACCGGGTACTGCATTTTCTACCGTTTTGGTCACAAAAAGGTCAGGTGATTCATTTGGTCTGTTGGTAAAGGTCACTCTCGGCACTGCCGGAGCGCTTCCCGTACCCGCTGCGGATACGGGGAGTGCGCTTCCTGCCAGACAGCAGATAATGGTCAGGAAGGATAATAGTTTTCTTATTTGATTTTTGCACTTCATAATTTTCATTATGTGGTCTTCTTTGTGTCTGAGATGTCTGGAAGACCAACTCCTCCTTTCCATTATTGAGTAGTGTAATCAAACCTCAGGTAAATCACAACAACACTGTCGTCCTGTGGAGCCTGCAGAATGTACTCCTCAAGATTGTCTATAGATTCACCATTGACGGTAGCGCCTGAGAATGTATATTCCAGCAACTCTCCATTATTTACTCCAGATGTTCCATAAACGCACCACTCTTGTTTATTTCCCTCCGCGTAAATATTTATTACCGTCTCCTTTGGAACTATGTTTACAAATCCTCTATTACGTGTTCCTCTCTTTTCGTCATCTATATAGTACTCGCCTACAAATCGATACTGTACACCCTTTTGCCAGGTGGCCGTATAGGTTATTATAGGGTTTCCTAGATTATCATAACCGTTAACATCCTCAGGGCTTACTACCGGATTAACCGTTGGAGCCCAGCCCATAAATATATAACCCGCTCTTGTAGGTATTTCCCCGAATTCGGGAGTCGCGACACCCGGTTTAAGTCCCTCCTGTCCTTGATCAAAAAATACGCTTTCACCTTCCACGCCATCTGTATATCTCACGGTATAAGTAATCTCTTTCCATACGGCATAGAGTGTTTCGGTTCTTGGCAGCTTTATTTGTTCGCCTGCCTGCCACTCCGCGCTTGAAGCTGACTTATCTGCATTCCACCCTAAAAACTTATGGCCTGGACGCGACATCTCAAGTTCTGGAATATTCATATCAGTTCCCGGAGTTACATTCTCACTCTTCCACTGTCTGCCTGTTTCATCATTGTAATCAAGGATAAGTCTACATTCTACTTCCCACACCGCATAGAGCGTCGTTTCAGATGTAACAGTTAGAGTATCTCCTGGTTCACAGCTTACTGTTGAAGCTGACGGTTCCACATCCCATCCTTTGAATTCATACCCTGCTTTGGTCGGTATTATATTCGGAATCTGGAAATAGACTTCTCCTACGCCTTCTGCAGTCTTACTCAGGATTCCCGGTCCGCCTGTACCGCCGTTGTCGTCGAAGATCAGCCTATACTTCATCACGGCCGGCAGGTTAATCAGCATCAGGTTGACATCCAGCTTCGTCAGCTTTCCGTTCCCCGGGTCCGGCGTCAGATTCTCCAGCGTGTAGGTAGGCGCCGCCGAGGTCTTCTCCGAGACGGTCCACATTGTGCCGTCCGGTACTTTCAGGCTGGCATACTGGCCTGCGTACAGCTTAAACTCTCCGTTCGGTCCCGTTACTCCGGTTCCTGCCAGACTGCCGTCCGCATTGTGAATGCTGTAAGTAATGCCGTCTCTGGGCTCGGATGCCACGATGGTCGTCTGGTAATTCTCTTTTGTTATTTCCGGATTGGCTTCCGATAAATTCGTGGACAGCACCTGCTTCAATACAAATGTGAATGCTGTCTCAGAGCTGGTATTCATGCTCTTTTCCACTTCCACAGCGGTCTCCCTGTTGGAGTTCACGAAGATTGCCGCAATGTCCGGTGACAGATTCATGGAGAAAGAGCTGCCTGCTGGTCCTGCCGGGTCGTCACCAGCCCTGTTGGTCCGTTCCGCCATGCGGATGACGCTCTGCACGATGTCTGTTTCGTATAGTGACAGCACTCCCTGTGTTGACTGATTTGCCTGTGACAGCATCTCCTGTCCTGACTGAACCAACCTGTCACCTCGATATCCTGCCAGCATACCCCATTCGGCATCCGACTCCTCCGGCACTTCCACCAGACGCAGGAGAGGATTATTTTGTCCGCTCAATCTCTCGATATCCGCATCTTTATAGAGGTTCAGGTACACCCGATCTTTCGTAAACCACACCCAGGGGTTATGTCCCTCCTCCTTCACCAGCCGGATTCTTCCGTCTGCCCCTGTGGTCTGTACCCGGTCGGAGACAGGATTGGCACGCTCATCAAATATCGCGTAGGAGACTCCACCTGCCGGATTCCAGTTCCCGGTAGCGGTATCGTATTTCTCCAGTCTCCACACAAGCACTGCGCCTGCAGGCACTTCATCCGAGCCTGAGGTCATTTCCTTGCCGCGTCTGGAGCCCTCGAATCCATCAATGGTGCTCACTTCATTATAAATCGTGGCAAGCGGGCGCTCCGTCACTGTACTGGCTGTGGCCAGCGCTTCGGAGGCTGTACTCTGGCTGATCTGCATCCAGTTTGTCTGCGTATCCTGCATACCATCACCGATATCTACCCATCGTGAATATTTCACAATCCGGTGCTGACTTTCCTCTGCTTCTGTCAGGGTATAGGTCGCCCCTTCGGGGAGGCCGTTTACACCTGTTGAAAGGATAATGGTAACCCAGGGGTTAATCTCAAGCACTTCTCCCGGCGTAATCCATTCGTTTGTAATACTGCCGTTTGTGGCATTTTGATCAATAAACGCCGCATAGATTTCCTCCGTATAAGGGATTCCATCACGGGTATTGACTTCCAGAATAAGCTTTACCCTTTTGTCAGGCAACCAGGAATTGAGCCGTGATGTCTTCCACTCCTCTACCAGTTCCCTTCCGGTATCATCGATCCCCACATACTCCTTGCTGATCATCAGCATTCCGGGAGTACCGTTGATAAAGCCTGCCTCGCTTCCGTCACCGGAAATCGTTCCCGTAAAGGGAGCTTTATCTGAAGGATATATCTGATAGTCATTGTTTACCTCTGTGACAATAAATTCATCCCCCAGCATTCCGAAATCCTTGAAGACTGCTGTCTCCCCGGCCGCCAGTTTAAACCGGCCGTTCTCGATAGAACGTACCTGGTCCGGAACTCCCGGTTTCGTCACAGTGTATTCGCCCTCTGTCACCGGAGTGAATCCAACGCTGGTTCCGTCTGCGGCAATCTGCTTCCGTGATACGGTGAAGTAGTAATATTCTACCTCTCCTGGAGGATTCGGTGTATTAGTACCGTCTTCCACTGCCAGGAACAGATTATCGAACGTGATTCCGTCTGTTGTCAGACTGCTATCCTGCACATCGCTTCTGCCCAGCAGGCTCAAGCCACCGTCACCTGTCTCCACATCCGTATCCCGGATATCGCTTTCTCCCGAATTATCATTTGACCCGGTATCTCCATTCACAACCGTCTTCGTTACGGACAGCGGGCGCTTCTGGTAATCGTTGGTGAAGGTTGCTCCTTTTTGTGTGCTGTACACCGGCATCTTCACTTCCAGAGAATCATTATTCGGAATGTAGAGCGGCTTGCCGTTTTCTGTCGCTATGCCGTCCATCAGCTCTTCTATCAGGTAGGTTTTGCCCGCCTCCAGGCCCTTTATCTTGACAGTCTGGAATCCGAAGGCACAGCTGAATTCTCCATTCTCGTTCAATGTTCCGGCTGTTTCCGCTTCCACTGTGCCGATTTCGCTTCCGTTCTCACCCAGCAGTATCCATTCTTTCCCGGCTGCGGGTATAAGGGTCTCCTGTCCGTTGGCGTCTTTGCTTATCTCTCTGATACGGAAAGTAAATTTCTGGACATGTGGTACACCTGTCGTGTCGCTTTCGTCTTTCACGCCTGCCAGGTAATCTGCCTCTGTCTGGTGGGTGATCTCTTTGGTCAGCAGCAGGTTCTTCCATCTGTAGTAGTTGGTGATGGTCCTGCTGTCTCCGCCGGAGGGAAGCTCGCCTGTCAGTGTCATATTCTCGCAGTACCAGTTCCAGTTCTCCTGCGGCTCTATCTCGCTGAGTTCATACTCCGTTCCTGCGATTCCGGGGAACAGCGCGATAATCTCTCCCTGTTTGATGGTAAATCTGCCATTTTCATCTGTCTTCAGAACGCCTTCTGTCTCCAGCTTCTGCGGAATTCCTCCGTCCAGGCGTACACTGTCTACTTTCCAGTATTCCGCCTTGGCCAAAGGTGTGAGCTGGCCGTCCCGTCCTTTTACTCTGATCTGGAAGGTGAAGGTCTGGTCTGCGTCTGTCAGCTGTGTCCCTGCGGGGATAGCCGAGAATGCTTTCTGTACATAGAGTACCGGACGATAGGTATTGGTCACTGTCAGCGTATGTATGCTGCCGTTTCTGTCTTCAACGTATTTTCCGCCTACAAGCTCTGTTCTTCTCGTTGAGGTTCTGGATTCCCAGAATACGTTCTCTGTCTCCTTTACCTGGATGCGTCCCGCATCGGCCACTTCGAAGACTGCTTTCTCATCCGCATGGAGGTAGAGATAGCCGCTTCCGTCGGTGGCATAGACCTGACCGGTCTGCTGGTCCCATCCGCCTGCGCGATTCTGCTTATACAGCTTATATTCCGTATAGGCCAGGTAGGCTTTCTGCTGTTCTCCGTCGTACTCATATTCCTCATAGAGGCGGAACTGGAAGGTCTCATCCAGAAGAGCCGACGGGACATTGCCTGCGGTCTTCTTCACGATTTCCAGGGTCTCGGGCCTGCTTAAGCCGACTCTGACGGAGTTCCCTGCCACTGTCTTCCAGTCTGTCGCTGCTCCTCCTGCAGAGCAGGAAGAGAATCTCGCATTGTTGTAGGCATAAAGTTTGCCGTCCTTCGGAATTGTAATTCCCTGAGGCGCCTGCATTTTGATGCGGAAGGATACGGAGTGGCCGGGTTCCAGGACATAGTCCCCCATGTCTACCGCCACGGCTTTGACCTTTTCTGTCCAGTCTGTTCCATTAGTACTTGCAAATGTTTCCGCTGTGAGCCAGCCGCCACTGTTCAGAATTTCACGGGGATTCTCATTTCCCTCTAAGGATGGCACCTGCGCGTCCTCGCTGGCATTATAGTAAACTGTATACTGATCCTTTAGTCCTGCCACCAGGTCCAGTGCGCTGGTGTCGATAGCAACGAACTTACCCGACCAGGGAGTCCCCTCAAAGGGATGGAACGGGTCCTTCTGATTGTTATCTGCGACTGCTTTCTCCAGTCTGTCGAACACTACGATACCGCTGGTGCTTCCACCTGCCGTCACAGTGATGTCATAGGTGTAAAGTCCATCTGTGGTATCTCCCACGGGTACGGTGGCTGTCTGCGCGAAAGCGCCCAGGCGGTCCGCATCGGCGTGGACCAGCTTCTCAATCTTCGATGTGGAAGAAGTCGCCACATCGTCTTCCAGCGGGTTCTTCGCATAGAGGACATTGCGATAGGTTTTATCGAATTCCTTTCCCTCATTCACCGGATTGTATCCGTCGATATTTCCTTTCGGCTTTTCGGTTCCGTCCTTATCCTTATAGGGCTTCACCATATCCCGATATACTTCTTCTACCTCCGCACGTTCTCCGGCATCCTCTTCTCCATGGGTACCGTCATCATAGTCCACTTCCCCTTTCATGCCACACAGCGCGGGATGGTCGATATTGCTGTTCAACGCCTCCGGCGTGGTGAAATCCGGCATAAAGGCGGCAATGTTGGAGTTGAGGTCCACTTTGTTCAGCTGGTCCATGTCTTTCCACTCATAGTATGCGCGGAAGGTTACGCCCCATCCTTCTATCCATTTCTGGGCCGTGTAGGAGGTGGATTCCGCTCCGCTGAATGCTATGTGGAAGGCCACCATGGTCCGTCCGGTGCCTCTGTAGTCCGGAATGATGTCCCTGTCCGGGTCCACCGTAACGGTGACCTGGGTCTTATCCCAGCTCTTCGGCTGTGTCTGGTAGGTGGTGCTGCTCAGGTCCGTCACTCTTCCCGCAGTCACAGGAGCGGAGGCATCGAACTGCACGCCGTAAGGGAGCAGGTCATAGAACACCACATGGCTCCGTCCGGGGGAAATCAGGGTCACGTCTTCTTTTTTCAGGTAATCCAGACAGCTTCTGTCGTAAATTTCATAGCCGTCATAGGCTGTCAGGTAGTAGTCCACCAGAACACGGTTATTCGTCACGTCGTTTGTGCTGGAGGATTTCTTCTCCGCATGGGCCACTTCGTTCAGCCATGTGACATCGCGGAAGGCGTTCCAGCGGGCCGGAAGGATATCGATGTTTTCCGGCAATATATCTTTATATAGCTCTTTGGAGGCTTCCGCCAGACCGGGTTCGCTGTAGTTGCCGCTGTCGCTTTCTTTATTTCCGGCATAAGCCACCGGTTTCGTGCCCTGATAGGTTACAGCCATGGCTCCCATCAGATTCTCAAAACGTACTACCACGCTTTTGGAATCCTTTCTGCTCTCTTCCTGCCGGGCGGCTAAAATAGCCTGCATTTTCGGAGAATCATGCCGCAGCCGGACTGTTACGTCGATATTGCAGACGCTTTCAAAGTCGATAGCGTCGTGCTCCACCTTCACACGCCAGGGTTTCTGGGCTATTATCTCAGGGGCGAATACATAAGGTTCCCACATCTGGCCTAAGTCGTTAAGATATACTGTATCGATCAGAGTCCAGCCTTTGCCATCCGTGATCAGGCCATTATCTGCATCAGGGGCCGCCAGCATGGCATAAATGCGGACTTCGCTCCCTCTCTGCAATGCTTCCGGAAGGTCCTCCCAATCGATTCTATTCAGATCAGAATCCCGCTTCTCGTCCTCCCATACATCATAGCCGAAGTCCTGCTGATTGATAGTGACGCTGGAAAAGTAATAATCCTCTCCCTTCATCATCTGTGATTCATTGTCCGCACCGGTGGGATGGACATACATGAAATCGTCAACGGTAGTCACAGTATAGTATCTGCCCGGAATATAATCTCCCACCGTATATGTCTGTCCGCTTTCGGTTTGCCCGCTTTCTGTTCTGTGGGTCTGGGCATATCCATGCATCACAGTGCTGATATGGAAGGGCATATCGCCGTAATCCTTATGCTCTACTGTGGCAGATTGCCTGTAGGCATCCAGCCAGCCTGTGTATACTGTTTCATCTGTCCATTTGTCTACTCCCAGAGTCTCGCCGCTGTAGGACCAGTCGTAATCCTTGTAGCTCCAGCTGGCAGGAGTGGCGGCCTTCACGATTTCCGCATCTTTTCCGTCCGCCGGAATCAGCTTGATACTGATATCATTCTGCACTATGGTATCAGGAACCACTTTCGCCGCAGGGTATGCCGTTACCACATAGAAGCGGCTGCCCATGGTTTCTTCACGTTTCTCCCCTATAACGGGTACATATACGGAAGTGAGGTTCGAGTTCTGAGGCTCCGTTATGGGAATCTTGTATTGAGTGGTATCCGAATGGTCCAGATATCCCACTACTCTTGCTTCTGTCCTGTCATCTCCTACGCCGGGACTGTCCAGCGCTTCCATTCTCCAGGGCTGTGTGGCGTTTCCTCTTACTTTCACGTCCCATACCACGAAACGCCAGTTTGCCGTATCCAGCCTGCCTTCTGCATTTTTATATTCCGCAGGTAAACTTCCTTTGATGTACCTTTCCACCTGTGCCACAGTATACAGACCGGGTGTATAATTCTTGCCCGGTTCAGAATAGGGAGACTTGATTACGCTGGTAAGAGATACGGAGGAATCCACTTTACCGGTGAGAGGTGTTTTGTTCTGGAAGCTGTTTTGGTCAACAGCCTCTGCGTAAGTCCTTGCTTCTCTCACTGTCGGGTCTTCCGCAGTAGCTGCCTTAGCCTCTGTATCCACGGAAATCTCCGGCGTCAGGGTCCAGTCCGTCTCATCCTCAATGTTCATGAGCTTCTGGTTCTTGTAGAGCACCTGCCATGCGGCGTTAGTGCCGGAGGAAATCTTCCTGTAATTGAAAAATACCAGGTATTCCCCCTCTTCATAATAATTAAAGGGTGTACTGCGGTTCTCCTGCGGATCTTCCAATGTGCCCCGGGGTACGCCGATGTCCGTAGGCAGAACGGAGTTGCCGTCCCTGTCTTCATAAATCTCTTTCTTTATTCTGATCAACACAGCGCCCGGAGCCAAATCCTGGCTGGCATGGAATTCCATCTGGTATTTGAGGTTGAAATTGCCGGTCTGGGTCACGTCGTGCCGCCCGGACTGATTCACATAGTAAGCATCGAAGTACCATTTATCGCCGACGGCTGTCTCGTTCTGTCCTGCGCCGTCCGCGTTGTCAGTTCTCCTGGCCATCCGGAACATGGTGGCTCCCACTGTCTCCATGGGCAGACTCGTAAGCTCCTCAAGAGACATCTGGTCGCTGAAGTCTTCCTCTTCCTCCGGAACCACAGGTACCGGCGTCTGGGTGGGCGCCGGGGACTGAGATCCTTCCGGAGTCACCACAGGTTCCGGAGACTGTACAGCCTCGGGGACCTGAGTCTGCTCCGGGCTCTGTGTAGATGGAGTCTGAGTGGTTTCCGGATTCTCGGTGGTCTCAGGAGTCTGGGTCTGACCCGGTGTTGTCTGTGTTCCTTCTATATTATTTGTATTACGATCTGCATCGTTCTCCTTGTCAACATCATTTGTATTGTCAACGTTATTCCCATCGTTCCCTGTCTCTTTATCTGACCCATTGTTCCCGTCCTCCGCATTGCCTGTTCCTTCCGCAGGCTGCTTCGAGGTTTCCGGGTTCTGCTCTTCAGGCTGATCAGAGGTCTCAGGATTCTGTCCTTCGCCGTTCTCATCGGAAGTCTCGGGATTCTGTACCTGTCCGGCATCTGTATTCTGACTTTCCGGGCTCTTCTCTCCCTTATTCTCAGCAGAAGAAGCCGCAGGCAGAGTCTCCTCTGTCTCCGGCTGGTCCGCTTCCTGCTCCGTATAGGTTGCGGGAACCTCACTGTTCTCCTGCGCCGCTACCGATACGCTGGAAAGTGCCAGCGCCAGCACCAATGCGGACACGATAATTCTCTTTGCGATTTTTCTCCTTTTTCCCTTCATGAGTCCCTCCTCCTTAACAAATCATCTGAAAAGGTTATGTCATATACCGCATAACTAATATTATGTGGTTATTTAAAGGCAATTTTTCCTGATTTCTTATTATACTACTATAAGGTGGAAAATTCAATATTCGGTTACGAAAAAATAACCTGCCTTTATACTTTTCCAGGCTTTTCTGGCTGTTTTCGCCATGTGGTCCGGAATTGTTCTCTTCTGTGCTTGTGATAATACTATATCAGAAAGGGGGTCAAAAAACACGTCTAAACATACTACAAGTGGAGGTTTTCCCAAAATTTTTTTATACTTTCACATCAAAATTAACTTCATAATATTTGTTATGTGCATTTCTCGGGATATCTGTTTTTCCACGGTCAAAAAGCTCCCGGTGAAATCATTCCGGGAGCTTTGAAAGCTGGTCTTATATTCTTTAGATTCTTCTACTCCATCATTCGCATAAATTCGTCTATGCTGTCTACCTTTGCTGCAAGCTTATGGTACTTTTTCAGCAACTCCAGGTCTTTCGTCCCTTCCAACTTTTCCTTCAGAGTATCGGGAATTTCTCCGTAATCCTCCAGCAATTCATATATCGACTGTTTCTTCATTTCTTGTGTTGCTTCCTTTGCCGCATCTCTCCTCTCATACGCAATCAGTTCCTCAAATCTCATATACTCTTCCCTCACTTCCGGACTCATTTTTACCCTGCTCACATAGTCGTGGAGTTCCCTCGTAGCTTCGTCCACCACATAGTCAGCCCTACTGTGCTGCAGATACTGCAGCATGGTCTTCATGCTCCCGTCTCCTCCTTTGCTGCCTCCCGGATAAAAGTAGATAAATTTCAGACCGTCCTCGTATTTCAGCTCTTCCACTTCCACACAGCGATTCTCAAAGGTATACATCATGTGGTCATACCCGAAGGGGTCGAAATTGAGAATCGTGATGACGAACAGATTGGGCATTCCGGAGAAATCATTATCGCCCCGCCGCATATAGCATGAGTCCACTTTGGCCTGGTAGAAGCGGTTATGCCGGGGCAGATCCAGCTCCCTTTGCAGATGGGGCTCCAGATCATAAATATTTGACAGCTTCGCCGTCTCCTCCGCATATTCCTCAATCTTCACATCCATACGGATTCCGCGGTATTTCGGTGTCTGAGCAGGCAGAGTGTACTGGGCTATAACATTGATCTTCGCAATCCTGCGCCGCAGCAGTACGGAGAGCAGCTTCCTGCAGAAAGCCTCCCCTATCTCCGGATCCGTCGCAATTGCATTCATGAGAAAGTTGTCCAGCACGTCAAGCTCCTCGAACGGTTTGGTGGTGTAACCCATAAATCCTCCTTTTCCGGCAGGATTCACGAAACCGTAATCTGCGCTCCGCAGCAGATTGTGATTCACGAGAAATCACAACCCGCCGTATTCCGAAAGGTATTATCAGAATACCACAGCAAATCCGTTCAATGGCCTGCCAACGTTTTAATTTTAATCCCTGTGAAAATGTCGGCGATATGCCATTGAACACCCGGTTATCCGGGGAACAGATTTCCACATATGTTTCAGATGTATTGATTATACCACTTTTTTACTGTCTGTCAATTATTTTTTGATGTTTTTTAAAAATACTGAAGTGAAAAGTTTATTTCCATTACTCGGGGGTAAAAGTGGATTTTAGTCTTACAGGGCAATTTCCACTTGTTATAAAAAGAATTTTCGCCAAAA
>JAAWLQ010000041.1 GCA_022797995.1 Lachnospiraceae bacterium | reverse complement strand
TTCGGACTGCGCCGGGCGGAGGCCATTCTGGAAGAACACGGCGGCTGGTGCAAGTACAACAGCGAAGACGGCGCGTTTACCTCGGAATTCCTGGTGCCGGCTGTGAAATAATACCTCTTACCCTACAAAGTAAACACCTGTGTAAACCGTTTTTTCTGTTCTGAGGAAAGATGGTGGCTGACCAGGATCAGTGTCAGTTCAGGTTTGGACAACAAGCTTTTTTCTATTCTGTCTGCATTTTCCTGATCCAGTGCACTGGTGCCTTCATCTACCAAAAGAATGGAAGGGTTGTGGAGCAATGCCCGCGCAATCGCCACCCGTTGTTTCTGACCACCGGAAAGATTGCCGCCATTTTCACCCACAATCGTATCCAGACCGTCGGGCATGGATAACAGGTCATTTTCCAGAGCACTATCCTGCAATGCTTTCCAGACCTGCTCTCTGGTAAATTCTCTTCCCAAAGTAATGTTATCCCAAATCGTAGAATTAAACAGGAATACATCCTGCTCAATATAACTTATCTGATGCCACAACTGTTCTGGTCTACAGTCCCGAAGTTCTCGATTATCCACACGTATTGAACCCATATATTCTGGCAGACATCCCAGCATAAGTTTAAGCAGCGTAGATTTTCCACAGCCGGAAGGTCCGATCAATGCATACTTCCCACCCTTTTCAAAACAGGCGCTAAACCCCTGAAGAACAGGTTTTTTTTCATAGCAAAAACTTACATTATTCATCGTAATTCCATTCTGCATAGTTTTCATACGCATTCCGGTAATAACTTCCTCTTCTATTTCTATCTGAATTTCAACGGACTTCCCCGTATGGGCAGAAAGCTTCTCAAAATATGGTTTTGCGGAAGATATGGATAGCACATCCTGAGCAATGTTACCCAATCCGGCAGAAAGATTTCCACATAAATTACCTCCACCTGTAAGAGCCCCTTGCAAAATAATCCCTCGGACAGACAGTACGCCAATCAGGGCAACATGCAACATTTGACAGACAATATTGACACAGCCCATTCCCGCACCGACAAACCCTTTCACATAAGTCAGACGGAATTTCGGTTTTTCTATCTGATCACTTGCCTGTCGTGTGTCCTGAATAAACCGTTGCTTCTGATTAAAAAAGCAAAGAACATCATAACCGGTCAGCAGCTCCTTTAGACGACTCACTGCTTCTGACTGTTCTTGGATACATACACTCCCTAACTGTTCCATCTGTTGATAAAAAAGCTTTGGAGCAGACAACATGATCACTGTTGTGACAAGCGATGCTGCCAACAGCGACCAATGAAGCGTAAGAAGCGCAACAATACTGAATATTACCGTAACTACCGAACGAATACAGTCAAAAAATGGATTCCAGGCCAGATTTTCTATCTGGGTGATATCATTCGTGAATTGGGATAAATATTCTCCAACTGGCTGTTCATGAAAACCCCGATAACTTTTTTTCAGCAGTATCTCCGCTATATCCTGACGAATAGCATTGTTCATGGCACGGATCACACGGCATCGGAAAAAAGTTTCCACACCGGTTAATCCATAGATAACAAACCAGATAATCACAAGAAACAATGTCCAGAACATAAACTGATACATATTCCGGTCAATAATGCCTTGAAACGACCGCATCATCAACATGTTCGCTCCTACCTGAAGCCCACTCAATATCATCATAAAAAGTATCGTCAACGTGTTTTCTTTCCAATATTTTTTTAAGTAGCAGAACATATTAAGCGTCTCCTTCCTCCGCCAAACCGGAATTATCATAATTTCCAAAATAAATATAATTCGTTCCAGTCTGCACGGTATTCTGGGAATTATACTGTTCTTTCCACTTTCCCTTCTGAAGCAGTGGAGCATCATAATTTCCGGCACATATATAATTCATTCCAGACTGCATAAAACATCTGGCAATATATAGAAACGGAACAAATGCTGCCGGTTCGGCAAGTTCATAAGCTTTTACTTCTCCATCTTCCAGTGCTAATTCTATAGATCGCAGAATCTTCCGTTCCTCTAATGCTCTCAATAATTCTTCCACTGCCTCGCAGGGCATTTCCATCTGTTTTGCCACTGCCTTCGCCACAAAGTAACTGCGTTTCCGGCAATGAAGATACTCCAACAGTTCCAGACAGCCTGGTCTGGACAAAAGTTCAAACAGACGGCGATATTCATTTTTTGGCGCAAGCCAGACAGCATAGCCATCCTTTGGCTCCGGCCAAAGAGTAACAAACGATAAATCCTCCGCATGAATATCCAGCAGAATACCGCTTGGTATCCTGAGCTGACTGAGCATCAACCGGTTCAGCCCATCACCCATGTCAGGAAGACACGTTTCCAGATATCCCATCTCCGGTATGCCAAGTCCATCGTCAAGCAAATGTTTGACAGACGCCCAGACCAAACGGCAAAGCCTGTTCAATCGCTCCTTTTTAGGAAAAGAACACAGCCAGTTGCCTGTCACATCTTCCACATCCACCCGCTCACTTCCATCCCGCCCAAAGAGAGCATCAATAGTAACCCCCAATTTGTCAGCTATGGCTGGCAGTAACGTCACATCCGGCGCACCCCCACACTCCCAACGGCTTACTGCCTGACCACTGATTCCCACCTTTTCTCCCAATTCCTCCTGAGTCATACCTGCCGCTTTCCGAAATTTGGAAATCTGTATACCAATCAAATTATCGTTCATTTTAATAGCCATGCTCCCTTCTCAACGATTACTTGTATTATAGTCAAAAGGAAACTTGGATGCAAGGAAGGTATATTTGGGAAAATCCAACTCTTAATTGATTTTAGAATATATGTCTATATCCCGCTTACTGACAGGGGCCCTGAGTTTACTGTTGCTGATGCTATGTAGGCTGTCAACAGAAAAAACAAATATGAAAGCGGTTCCTTTCAGCCCAAAAATTCTCTTGTAAAACCTCTGAAAAAAACATATAATACAAAAAGAGAGTATTGATCCTATTTTGTATAAAGGAGGCTCGTTATGTATATCCCACGCATTCTGGAATCCAAGTTAAATTACCTGGCCGGACATTTTCCCGTGGTCATGGTCTGCGGAGCCAGGCAGGTAGGTAAGACAACCCTGCTGAACAGGCTGAGAGAATCCCACACACAGATTCAGTACCTCACCCTGGACTATCCGCGGCTGAGAATGCTGGCCAGAGAAGATCCGGAACTGTTTTTACAGCAATACCAGCCGCCTCTGATCATAGACGAAATACAATACGCACCGGAATTGCTGCCATATATCAAAATTCGTGTGGATCAGGTCTGTCAAAACGGGCTGTACTACCTCACCGGGTCACAGATGTTTCATATGATGAAAAATGTAAGCGAATCCCTGGCCGGCAGAGTGGGAATTCTGTCAATGTATTCTCTCTCCAGAGCCGAAATTGAGGGCAGAGAATCTGTTCCTTTTCTCCCCGGTCATTTCAAACCCCAAACCTTCGACGATACCATCACAGGTATTTTTGAAAAAATCTACAGAGGCGGAATGCCCAGAATGATTGCGGACCGGGAACTGATGCCGGAAGATTATTTCGGCTCGTACATGCAGACTTATCTGGAGCGGGATATCCGTGACCTGGTCACCATTAAAGAGGAAGGCAAATTTCTGAAATTTCTATCCTGCGCCGCCGCCCGTACCAGTCAGGAAGTAAACCTTGCGGATATGGCAAAAGATGTGGAGATTGACCGAAAAACCGCGGAGAGCTGGCTGTCGGTTCTGGTGTCTTCCGGCCTTGTGCATCTGCTGCGGCCCTATTCCGGAAATACCATCAAGAGAATCATCAAACGCCCTAAGCTGTATTTTATGGACACGGGTCTGGCCTGTTATCTCTCTCTCTGGAATAATCCCAGAACTCTGGAATTGTCTGCCATGGCAGGTGCAATGTTTGAGACCTATGTGATATCGGAAATCATAAAAAGCTATGCCAATCAGGGAATTGATGTCAGAAGCCGCCTGTGCTATTACAGAGATAACAACGGACAGGAAATCGATCTGATTATTCTGGAAAATGGGAAATTATATCCGATTGAAATTAAGAAAAGCGCGGACCCGGGCAAAAATGCTCTGAAAAATTTCGGCATTTTGAGCAGTCTGCCCGAAGAAACCGGCGAAGGCGCCATTCTCTGCATGACGCCTTCTCTGATTCCGCTGGATGCCAAAAATATGCTGGTTCCTGTGGGATGTGTGTGATTCCCACTCTGATTACCTGTATCGGAATCTGTGGAACCCGTGCCCTCTGGGCCGCCTTTGTAGTCCCCGTCTGGCATGATATCCGTGTAGTCTGTCTGAGCTATCCGTTGGCCTGGATTATCACTTCCAACCTATTCATCCTGTACTACCTCCGGGGAAGCTGGATGAAACGTCACTTCCGCAGCACCGCATCCAACGTCTGATACAGCTTATCCACCTCCACAGGTTTGGACAGGTGCCCGTTCATGCCGCATTCCACAGACTTCTTCAGGTCGTCGTCAAAAGCGTTGGCGGACATGGCCACAATGGGTATGGTATGGCAGTCCGCCCGCTCCATACCCCGGATAGCCCTGGTGGCATCCAGGCCGTCCATCACAGGCATCATGATATCCATCAATATGACATCGTAAGTGCCCGGCTCCGTATCTCGAATCCGTTCCACCGCCTGGGCACCGTCATAGACACAGTCCACAACAAAGCCCTGCTCTTCCAGAAGACACTGAGCTATTTCCGCATTAATCTCATTGTCCTCCACCACCAGAATCCGATATCCCTCGAAGCTGACTTCCTTTTCCTGATCCTGTGCTTCCAGGCCCTCCCCCGGCGCCAGAAGGACTTCAAAGCGGAAGGTGCTGCCTTCTCCCGGCGTGCTATGCAGGCGGATATTGCTGCCCATCAGCTGAACCAGCCTGCTGCTGATGGAAAGTCCCAGGCCTGTGCCCTGCTGCTTTGCAGGATTCTTGTCCACAGCCTGCTCAAAGGAGCGGAATACTCTCTCCTGGTCTTCCTTCGCTATGCCGATTCCCGTGTCGCTCACGGCAAAGGAAACCAGAACTTTTCCCTCCTCATTTTGCGTTCCACCTTCGCCGGGTCCTGTCTCTTCCCGAACCGTCAGCGTCACTCTGCCCCTGGCCGGGGTAAACTTCACCGCATTGCCCAGCAGATTAATCAGCACCTGACTGATTCGCATCCTGTCCGCCACGAAAAATTGATGTGTCAACTCGATATCTCGCACGAAATCTATTTCTTTGGCAGCGGCCTGAGGGGCGATAAGCTCCTTTATGGTATCCAGCATTTCTTCCATGTCAAATGAAACCGGGTCCAGCTTCATCTTGCCGCTCTCAATTTTGGACATATCCAGGATATCGTTGATCAGCCCCAGCAGATAATCCGACGATGCCTGAATCTTCTGCAGGCAGTCCATAATCCGCTCCTGGCTCTGGTCCTGCTGCAGGGCGATGGCTGTCATGCCTATGATACCGTTCATAGGCGTTCGGATTTCATGGCTCATCCTTGACAGGAATTCTGACTTTGCCTTGCTTGCAATGTCATGCTGCTGCTGATTCATCTGGCCCTGAATCACTCTGCCCAGCTCTGCCAGATTCTGGCGTTCCTCCGGGTCTTCTGAAATCCGAGTATCTATGCCGAGAATGCAGATATTGCCCATATAGCTTCCGCTGTCATACATGGGCAGCACAATTCCCTCCTGCCCCGGAGCAATATTCAGGAAGCAACGCACCACTTCCCGTTCACTGTCTTCCGCGGAAAAATGCTTTACTTCTTCCTGTCCAAGCCAGTCATAGAATTCCTTTTTCTCATCTTCCCTGTATTTTCTCACGCTTTCGGCATACATTATACCGTCCGCATGCCACTGGTATTCCAGATAACTGGAATTAAAATCCGCCCGCAGCACAGAGATCAGCACATCATCTGCCTGATAATACCTGCCAATTTTGCGTATCATCAGCATCATCTGCGCCCGGAAGTCCACGCCCTTGCCAAAAAGGTTCAGCGCCACGGACACCAGATTTACATCCTCGCCGTAATCCAGGCTGTTGATCTCCCGGCCCTGCAGCGGAGGCGGCGTTCTCCTTTTTTCTTCCGGGATATCTTCGTAAAATAAGTATCTCTCATCCTCGTCGGGATTGATAAAAGTCCTTGCCAGCTTTGCCCTGCGAATCAGCAGCTCCGCAGACTGCCCTTCTTCTCCCCGGACCAGTCCGGCATAGACATCCACACGGAATGTTTCCCTGCCAAAGCCGGCGGAAATCTTCCCAAGCAGTTTCTTCGTAAATTCCGCCGCCTGCTCTTTTGTCTGGTTCTCCACCCACAGAACAAATTCGTCCCCGTCCAGGCGGAAAGCCACAGCCTTTCCCTTTGTTCTGTCTGTAAATGCCCGGCAGCTGTCCTGAATCATTCTCCCAATCTCTTCCAGAATCAGGTCTCCAAACACAATCCCGTTCTTCTCATTGGTCTCCTTAAGCTGATCCAGAAGCAGCTCTATCATTGCTCCGCCAGGTCGAACACTCCGGCATTTCTGCAGCTGTTCCATACCTGCGCTGAACGCATAAAGCCCTGTGACACCGTCCCTCGTATTCTTCCGAAGCTGCCTGGCTTCCTTTTCCTTCTGCTCCTGTATGTTGCGGAAACTCCCTACCAGCTTACGGCGCTTCCCCTCTGTGTCATAAACGGTCTTGCTGGAAAGCAGCACCCACTCATGCTCTCTGTCCTCCGGCCACCTCATGCGGAACTCCACGGACAATTTATCCGCCTTGCTCTGAAATGCCTTCACAACAGCCTCCCGGTCTTCGTCGTATATATATTCAGGTTTGATAAAACCGCTCTGAGACGTCTCGCATTGCCAATGTCCGCTCAGTGTATCGTGATTTACAATATCCAAAATATGGTTTTCAATATCATATGAGAAGAACACATCTTTAGAAGATTCCAGAGCCACACGATATCGCTCCTTCTCCTCCAGGAGAATATTCTCCGCCTCCTTCTGTCCGTCCGACAGCTCCTTCATCACATCATACAGCGCATCAATCTCCAGGATATTGGAAGCCCTGAATTCCTCCAGCCCTTCTCTGCCCTTGCTGATACAGCCCATCAGGCGCTGTACCGGTCTGGTCAGGTGCTTAACCACAAGAGAAATCCCCAATACCCCGAATGCCAGTCCCGCCAGAATGGCAATCACCATCCAGATATAAAGCTGACGGCTCATTCCAAAGAGGTCTTCCTCCGTGTCAAGTCCCAGCAGCACCCATTCCGTGTCTTCATATGGCACATTATTGCCGTACAGCTTCAGCGGACAGACCACGGCATACACCTTTTGCCTGTCCAGATAAACGCCCCGTACCTGTGAAAGGCCTTCATAATTCGTCTCCTGGAGGAAAAACGTACTGTCCGCGGAACGAACCAGATTATGGAGAATTCCCTTCCCCGCCAGCGGAATATAGCCGCCGTCTCCCTGCCTGACAGCCATCATATATCCGGACTGCTGAGAATCGTTGAGCTCCGCCGCCGGGAAATAGTCATACAATGTTCTGCAGGAGATCTCCACACCCAGCACCCCGTATACCTGTCCCTCATGCCGAAGCGGCAGCGAATAGGTAATCATCTCATAGGAATCCCTTGTCTCCTTTTCCAGAGAAAAAGGCGGGGACCAGTATCCCAGATCATCCGTGTCCGCATCCGGATGCTCCGTCCCGGCTCTCCAGGGCTCGTAAAAGAATCTGTCGGAAATATGGCCTCCCCGGCCGGTCATGTGAAAGCGTGTTGTCCAGTTGGTATCCAGCGGAATATTCCACTCCCTGGACAGCTGCTTGTTCCCTCTCTCCAGCAATAAATCCGTATAATTTGCCGGATTTGTGTTCGGGTCGGAATCCCTGATAAAAAATCCGTCAAACTCTGCCTCGGAATCCATATCCTGTCCTGTCAGAATCAGGAAAATCCCCGTGGTGGAGCTGTTCCCCAATATGCTCAGACATTTGGGAAAAAGCTGCGCCAGCAGTTGATTTCTAAGCTCCTGAGAACCGGCCAGTTCCTCGGCGCTTATTCCTGTGTCATTCAAAAACTGCATCAGAATTTCATCCATGACCGCTTCCTGCTCATGGACCGCCGCCCACCGCTGATTCATATCATTTTCCAGAATCACCATTCGGTTTTCCACCATCCGGTTCATCATGCCCACGGAATAGGATTCCAGCGCCTCGGTAGTCCTTCTCACCACCAGCGTCCCGATGGTAATCACACTCTGTATCAGCATAATGCCAATCAACGGAATCAGGAAAATTCTGAATATCGTTGTTTTTTTCTTTTTTGGACGTTTTTTCTCCGTCTCACCCATATGCATCCCTGCTTATTTATTTTTGCGGACTGTTCCGGCTCCGCTTCAAAATTAATGTACAGCCTCATTTAAAGCTTCACAGAAGGACTGATACCACTCTTCAAAAGCTTCCTCCGTGATGTAGGGGCCTGCGGCCTCCTCCAGGCTCATTCCCTGCTCCAGCAGCTCTGCCACCACAGTCCGGTCCTGAGCCGCTTTGTCCGCAAGGTGATATTCCAGCACCTTCCGCGCCGCGGAACCCTTCTCAAAGCTCTTGTTGGTGTACAGCGTCATCTTATCCATCTCTGCGAAAATCGTGGTCAGACAGTCATAGGTCTTCGGCGCCACCTCCAGCTGCTCCTGTGCGATCACCTGGTCCAGCTTTTCCGCACTGTTAGCCTCCTTACGCACCGGCAGATATCCTGACACGCAGCCGAAGCGCAGATTGTTCTCCGCCTCAGTAAACCATTTCAGGAATTCCACGGACGCATACTCATGCTTTTCGTCCGATTTGCTGACCACCATCCCTGCTCCCTGCTGTACCGCATAGCGCTCTCCGCCCTGGAACACAGGCGCCGGCATTGCCATGTATTCAATGGCGTAACTGCCCTCGTCCAGCTCCACCTGATTGGGAAAGTACATGGCCGAAGAGGTGGAACCCGTATAGGCCAGCAGATCTCCTGTCTTCACATCGTCGGACCGGAAGGAACCATATGCGCCGAAATATCCTTTCACCATGGGAACATAATAGTTCTCCCAGAGGCGGTGCAGTTCCTCCTTCGGCACATTCAATGTCAGCTGACCATTTTCCACCTGGAAAATCTCCACGCCCAGCTGCTGCATGCCGATAATAAAGTAATTTGCCACCGCGTCTCTGCCGTAGAAAGCTCTGCCGTCCCCTGCTATATCCGGTGTCTGGCTGTCCGTCCACTCATAGTAGGACTGTGCCACAGCCGTGACGCCTTCCATGGTCTTCAAGTCCTCAAGATTTGCTCCCGTGGCCGCCGCAAAAGTCTCCCAGTCCGTCTTATTCAGCATCATGATTTCCGTGGACTTTGCCGTCGGAAAGATTCTCAGCGTGCCGTCCGCGGCAATGCGGCCCTCCTCTATGTAAGAATCCACATACTTTTCCAGCTCCTTCTCATCAAGGTAGTCGGACAGATTGGCCAGAGCCCCCGCCTGCTCCACTTCATAGGCAGTGTCCGCATAGGAGGAGAACATATCCGGCATTTCGGCGGCTCCCACTTTACCGTTGATGGAATCTCTCACCGCCGTCTCCAGGTCGGAAACCGACCCCTGGCTGTAGCCCTGTACATAAATTCCCTTCTCCCTGCCCACCGTATCGTTAAATTCCTCCACCAGCGCGTCAAAAGCCGCCTGCTGGGAACCGTTATAATAATGCCATACCGTCAGCGACACCGGATCACCGGGATCCAGAGGACTTTTCCTGCCACATCCCGTCACTCCAAAGGTCAAAACTGCCGCCAGGCAAATAGTGCCCGCCCTTTTCGCTGTCTTCTTCATAGATTCTCTCTTCCTCCCTCATTCTGCCAGGCCGGAACGTAGCCTCCTGCCCGGGTCTCTTTCCCGCGGCCTCCTTCTGACAGCATGTTATTCTGTCTGAACCACATTATATAATTATACTGTCCAAAATGCAAGCTTTGAAAGAACAGCGGTACCGTACACACTACTGTGCAAAAATCCATCCTCTGAGGCTATATTCCCGTGTATGTATCATAGAGCGTCACCACATTTTCTTTCGCGTCATACATGGTGATATCACCGCAGTCAATGGGCAGAACAAGGGCAAAGGGTTCGCCCGGATCCACCTGGATCGTCTTCTCTGCCCCCTTGTCGCCCACCACAATTTTGCATACTTTATCCTGATTCAGCGACAACAGAGCTATTCCTTTGTCCTCCAGAACCACAGCCTCCACATTTTCCGTCATGTAGACATCCGTGCCGCCTTTTCCGAAGAAATAGCCGAAGGAAAATCCTTCCCGGCTCACATAAATGGAATAGGCGCACCTGTCTTTCTCATGATCATAGAAGAGCATGGCGCAGATATCGTCGTTTATTCCCCGCACCACCTCCCAGCTTTTGTCAATGCTCTGGTTCTCTCTTGCATCCTGTTCCAGCCTGCCCGCGGACACCCCGAGAACATCTGCCTGCCATACGATTAAAAATGCCAGCAGAATCATCACGACGATGCCGGACAGCATGGATATCTTTTCCAGTTTCACGTTCCCTGCCTCCTCATCTTATTGTTTCATATAAGTAATAAACTGATTCCCGTTTTCCTCAAACCATTCTCCGGAATCATCCATACCCATTTTCTCAATGCTCCCTGTCAGGGGATTCAGCATTCCCGCATTATATTCGTTGAACCCTACCAGCAGTACGGCAGAGCCGTCTTCCAGCAAAGCCAGCACCGGAATGTCGCGGTTGACATAATAAAGCACCGCGTCCAGAGGGCATCCCGTCAGATCCAGGATATCCGCATCCTCCATATTTTCATCCAGAATCCGCAGAACGGTCTCGCCTCTGTCCAGAAGATACTGGGAATTCCTGGTAATTCCTTCATTGGCCAGCATGGCGTCAAGACACACGGCCAGGGCGCCCCTCTCCTCGCTGACGCTTTCTTCCTTAATCGCCATAATCTGATTCTTTGCCACCCGATTCCCCCGCAGCCAGACACAGACACCTTCCCCGTTCACCACCACTCCGGGCAGCTCATAGGCAAGATTCACCGCGGCGGCAGGAGAGACAAAGATTCCGTCCACACCGTAAGGTCCGTATACATAATATCTGACATAGTCTTCCGCCGCCGGCAGCTGAAGCTTTCTTCCTCCCTCATAGACAATTTCTTTGGGGGTCAGAGTCATCAGCGTCCTGCTGTCCATCTCATTTCTGAGTTGTATCTCCACATAGCGCTGGTATTTCTCCGTATCTACGGCCACAATCACATTTTTCCCTTTTTCCGCCTCCAGATTATTCGTGATGTGCTCCTGTTCCGTCTCCTCATATTCGCCCGTTTCCAGCCGTCTCACCCGGTCCAGCGTAATCTGATTATCCTCCACGGTACATTCCGTCACATACACATCCTGCTGACGATATTCCTTCAGCAGTTCTCCCTCGGAATTGCAGATACACACTTTATACATGGGATAGAAAGTTCTCCCTGAATTTTCCACCTGGATATCATCGGCATGGGCCACCCCATAGATAATATCCTCTTCCATAAATCCCAGGGGACGGATTACCTCCCCCGCGGGAACGGACACCGTGTTCCTGGTATCACTGCCGAAATTCCTGATTTCCAGGGAATTGCTGTGATAGATATCCTCTCCCTCCGGCCACACGGCAATCTTGTGATCCTCCGACACCTGCAGCCCTTCATCCTGGGTGCTCTCAAGCAGTCTGGAATAAGTTCTTCCGGACAGATCAATCCCATATACCCCGTTATTCAGCATCAGATACAGCTTCTGCTCCCGATTCAGGTACAAAAGCCGCTTCATCTCCGCGTCCAGCACCGCATAGGATTTGTCATAGGGAATGTACAGCAGCTCCTCAATGGTGTTCTGTGAGCTGTTGTGGGTGTAGAGCTGTATCCCCACCTCCCCTTCGTGTCTCCCCCGGTTCATATAGCCGTAAACGGCAAACTGTACATTTCCTCCCTCGTCCACATGCAGAATCTTTATGGAGTGCTGCCCGTACATGGTCCTGGCATCCGCATGGTCTTCATCGTAAAAGCCGAAGATAACAGTGAGCTTATTGGTGGTCACATTATAGCTGAACAGCCTGTCCGCCACCTGGAACACCACCACATTTCCGTCTTCACTCTCCAGCATCGGCACATCGGTTCCCGTAATTCCCAGCAATATCTTGTCACCTGAAAACATCCGGTCCGGCTCCGGAATCTGTGTCATGGTGCGCTCATAATCCAGCAGATAAATTCTGTCTGTGGTGTAGCGTACCCGATAATACTCCGTCACTGTATAATAAGTTTTCTCCCGTCCCTCCTGGGTGGACACAATATAGTCCATCAGCAGAGAGGCCGTCTGTGTGGCGATTTCCGCCAGACGGATTGTGGGAGCCTGCACCTCGGTCACATCCAGGTCTCCCCAGGTAATCTGCCGGAAGCTGCTGTGGATATTTACTTTATGAAATGAGACATTACTCTCCAGCTTTGAGTTGGTCTCCAGATATTTCGTCAGTTCTCTGGCCGCCTCTTTGTCATACAGTCTTTCATGGAAGTCCAGCACATAATCCAGCTTCTCCGTGAGATGAAGATTATCACTCCATATCACTCTCGTATAATAGGAAGCCTGTCCCTCTCCCTCCATCTCAAGCAGTATGGTGAGAGAATACTGCGTGTCCCGTTCAATCAGGTCTTTTAAGGCGATGGTTCCGCTGATCCTGTCATCCTCATACTGGAGCTCCTTAATCTCCGTGCTTTCAATCAGCCTGGAGCCGTCCGCACTCCGGACTTCCACCCATATTCCGGACACATTTCTGCCGCAGGTATCCACCACAAATCCGGTATCCCTGTCTTCTCCCAGCACAGTCACATGCTCCCTCTGGAAGGCCACATCCGTATCCGCCAGGTAACCGTGAAGCTGATTATATTCCACCCCGCCCGTCACCATGGTAACCATTGGAAGAGTGGGCGGCGCCATTTCCATAGTCAGATTATCATGCCCTCTGTTCATTATTTTGCTGACAATCACCAGTGACAGCAGAAAAACCATGATAAAGACAGAGAGCTTGATGATAGATTTTCTCATAAAAGCTCCTTCAAAGTGGGATTTACCCGGAGGAATTCCATGAGCCTGCGGACAGCCCCCTCCTCTTCCGCGCACACCCGTCCCCTGGGCCGGATACCGGCAGTCTTTACCGCCCGTATCATCAGATTTTTAGGAGTATGCTCCATATCGATAAATTCCAGAATCTGTGTGTCATAGCCTTTTTCTTCCAGCAGATTGGCCCGCAGCGCGTCCGTAATCAGCGCCGCCATGCGCTCTTTGACAACCCCATACTTCAGAATGGGCTGCAAAGTATCACAGCGTATCTGACTGTTCAACTCATGCTGACAGCAGGGCACCGCCATAATCACAGATGCCCCCCATTTTACGGCTTTTTCCAGCGCATAATCCGTGGCTTTGTCACAGGCGTGAAGGGAGACCACCATATCCACCTGTTCAACTCCCCGGAAGCTCTGAATATCTCCCTCCTGGAAAGTCAGTCCGTCATAATGCAGCTTTTCCGCAAGTTCACTGCAATGTCTTATCACATCGGCTTTCAGATCCAGTCCCGTCACACGGATGTCCCTGCCCTGCAGCCGGTGCAGATAATAATACATGGCAAAAGTCAGATAAGACTTTCCGCAGCCGAAATCGACAATGCGGATAGTCCTGTCCGACGGAAAAATATCCAATATATCTCTGATAAACTCCAGATAACGATTTATCTGTCGAAATTTGTCGTATTTTGCATTTACAACCCGCCCCTCCGGGGTCTGAACCCCCAGTTCAACCAGGAAATCCACCGGTACTCCCTCCGGCAGAACGTATTTTTTGGAGCGGTTGTGAGACAGGTCAGGAGCATCCTGTCTGCTGCCGGCGTCCGGACGACGCCTGCGCTTCACTGTGACCTTTCCCTTCCTGCTGACAAGCACTGTCGCCTCTTCTGCCGCACTGCTCATCTGTGCCTGGCGAAAGCAGTCTGTCATATAGTCCAGCAGCCGGCCCTGCATTTCTTCCTTTGCATAATTGGAATGAAACACTTTCGTTCCGCGATAAAGTGTCTCCTGAAATACCAGATTTCCTCTGGCCATCACCGGCCGTACTTTCACCTTCGCAGCCCGTTCCCTGTCTGCGGTATTGCTCAGTGTTATCTGTATTAAATCCTGATTCAGCATCTGCTGAAAAAGTTCTCTCAGTTCATCCATATTCTGTCCCATACCGGTGAGCGCCGCTGTTCCTGACAGCGGAAGCTCCCCTTCCGGTCCGGCACTACCTGAAAAAATAAAAATTTCCTCTGTGCCCTCCATGTCTGCGCTTATATACTTCATTAAAAAGGAGAATCTGAATCATGTCCTCTCCGGGAGCCTTCTCTTCCTCCTTTTCCAGGACACTGCAGATCGATTTCGTCAGAGCAAGAAGACTGTATCTGTCCGGATACTCGTCGTATATCATGCTCCCCTCGTAATCTGCCTTATCAAGCATCTCCGCTATTCTTCTCTGATAACGTCTGACATCATTCGGATACATCTGCTGCAGATACTCCAGATCCTGCAGCAACATTGCCTCCCTGTTGGAGGCCTGATAATCAGGGTAAGTCATATAAAAAGGAAGGGGCCCATTCCAGCCCCTTACCTTATTTTCCGGCAACGGCTGCAACAGCTTAGAATGAAATTCCATACACATTCCTCTTTGTTTTTTTACAGCATATGCACGTTTTCATCTAATTGTTACCGGAAAATGTTCTGCGCCTGCCGCAGTCGCATTCAGTTTCGTAGTACCTGGATACGCGCCATCGCTCTCTGCAATGCGGTCTCGGCCTTTGCAATGTCCGTATTCGGTGCTTTTCCGCTCAAACGTTTCTCCGCACGCTTTTTTGCGGATTTCGCACGCTCCTCATCAATCTCCCCGGGCCATTCGATAATTTCCGCCAGGATTGTCACACTCTCCGGCAGAATCTCCGCAAATCCCGAATGAAGAGCGGCCTTTTTCTGTTCGTCCTTCTCACTGATATACAGGATTCCCGGCTTCACAATCACCGTCATCGGAATATGGCCGGGCAGTATGCCTATCTCGCCCTCGGTGGTATTGAACTCCACCATCTCAACGGATTTCTCATAGAAAACCCGGTCGGGCGTAATGATACGCAGAAGGAACTCATTCTTATCCGCCATATATATACCTCCTGTTCCGGTCCGGCAGCCTCTCTCCGGCGCCCTTCCCTATACTCTGGCCAGCACGTCGTCGATGCTGCCCGCATTCAGGAAATAGCTTTCCGGAATATTGTCATGTCTGCCTTCCAGAATCTCTCTGAAACCGCGGATGGTCTCATTGATGGGTACATATTTGCCTTCCATGCCGGTGAACTGTCCTGCCACGAAGAAAGGCTGGGACAGGAATCTCTGTACCTTACGGGCACGGGATACCACAAGCTTATCCTCCTCCGACAGCTCATCCATACCCAGAATGGCGATGATATCCTGCAGTTCCTTATAGCGCTGCAGAATTTCCTGTACGCCGCGGGCTGTCTGATAATGCTCGTCGCCCACAATTCTGGGATCCAGAATACGGGAAGTGGACTCCAGCGGGTCAACCGCAGGGTAAATGCCCAGCTCCACGATGGAACGTGACAGCACGGTGGTGGCGTCCAGATGCGCAAATGTGGTGGCGGGAGCCGGGTCGGTCAGGTCATCCGCAGGCACATATACGGCCTGAACAGAAGTGATGGAACCGTTCTTCGTGGAAGTAATTCTCTCCTGAAGAGCACCCATCTCGGTCTGAAGAGTGGGCTGATAACCCACCGCGGAAGGCATACGGCCAAGCAAAGCCGACACTTCACTTCCTGCCTGTGTGAATCTGAAAATATTGTCAATAAACAGCAGCACGTCCTTTCCGCCCTTATCACGGAAATACTCCGCCATGGTGAGACCGGACAGGCCCACACGCATTCTTGCTCCGGGGGGCTCGTTCATCTGACCGAACACCATGGTGGTCTTGTC
>JAAWLQ010000040.1 GCA_022797995.1 Lachnospiraceae bacterium | reverse complement strand
GGATTTTATAATTATACGGTTATACTCACTTATATCAGCTTTATATCGGCTGTGGCGGGAATTTTCAGCGCCGCCACCATGCAGCTGCGCTGGGCGATTTTTTTCCTGGCTTTTTCCGGCTTCTGCGATATGTTTGACGGGAAAATTGCCAGAATGAAAAAGGACCGGACAGAGGACGAGAAGAGCTTCGGAATACAGATTGATTCTCTGTGTGACATTGTGTGTTTCGGCGCCCTGCCGATTATTATCTGCTACAAACTGGGGATGGATCGTATATACGGGATGGCGATTCTGGCGTTATACGGTCTGGCCGGACTGATTCGACTGGGGTATTTTAATGTGATGGAGGCCAAGCGCCAGGCCGAAGAAGGGGGGGCGCGTAAATATTATCAGGGTCTGCCCATCACCTCCATGGCCATTGCGCTGCCTATTTTATTCATGCTTTCCCCCCTGTTCCCAAGTCATGTCGCGTTTGTGGTTGTGTTACATATTGTGGTGGGGCTTGTGGGATTTCTGTTTGTTCTGAATTTTAAGTTCCGCAAACCTTCCGTGAAGGAGGTTCTGCTGATTGTGGGCGTGGTTGCCTTCGCGGTTGCCGTGATTCTCTTCGCGTGGAGGAGCTGGTGGGAACTGGTGAATTCCCGGGGATGAAGGACTGTCTGAGGAAAGTTTGATGTGCCGGAGAAAGGAGATAAGGTTTCATGGGCCGGGTGGCGGACAGAGACGGAAGGATAAGGGAGGAAGTGTCTGCGCAGGATCGCGTTCTTGCGGGACTGTATGGACATGCGTTGGGAAGGATTCTGCTGAGACCGCTGGTGACTCCGGCCGTGTCGAAGCTGGGAGGAAGATTTCTGGATTCCTGCCTGTCCAGGATATTTATCGGCAGATTTATCCGCAGTCATGGCATTAATATGACGGAATACCGACCGAAAAAGTATCGATCCTATAATGATTTTTTTACCAGGCGGATACTTCCGGAGGCACGCAGAGTGGAGAGGGCGCCGGAGGTGCTTGTCAGTCCCTGTGACGGCAGGCTGAGCGTATATAAAATAGAGGATGACAGCAGCTTTTTTATCAAGCATACCCCATATACCACGGAAAGTCTTCTGAGAGATCCGGAGCTGGCTTCGGCCTATGCGGGGGGATATCTGTGGGTATTTCGACTGTGCGTGGAGAATTATCACAGATACATTTATGCCGACGGAGGAAGGGTGAACGGAAGCGTGCGGCTCCCCGGCGTATTGCACACAGTGAATCCTGTGGCCAATGATCGGTTTCCCATCTACAAAGAGAACACGAGGGAATATTGTGTGCTGGACTCCGACAATTTCGGGGAGATGATTCAGATGGAGGTGGGGGCCCTTCTGGTGGGAAAAATAGAAAATCATGACCGGGGCAGCCTTGTGAGAAGAGGCTGGGAAAAGGGTAAATTTGCCTTCGGCGGTTCCACGATTATCCTTATGACCCGACCGGAAGCAGTCACACCGGACAGGGATATCCTGGAGAATTCCGGCCGGGGAATCGAGACACTGGTACGTCTGGGAGAAGGTGTTGGCAGAAGAACAGGCAGTACGAAATGAATTCTGCAGATCTGAAAGCCCGGGGCTTTATTTGCCTTTCCGGGGAGCGGGGCCTGTGGAATCGCGCACAATCAAGGCTGCGCGCAGGAGAATAGAGCCGATGGTGACCCGGTTCAGCAGGCAGGAAAGCGCATAGAAACCACATTTGCCCAGAGCAAGCCGGTCCTGACGCACTGTGGTCAGAGAAGGCTGTGTACGTGCGCTTATGGGCAGATCGTCGAAGCCCACAAGGCTTACGTCTCCGGGAATACTGATGCCTCTGTCCTCGCATTCCGTGATTGCAGAGATGGCTCTTACATCATGGGAGAAGAGAATGGCGGTAACGCCTTCGTCCAGAAGTCTGGGGACATATTTTCTGGTGGAATCATTTATGTAATATTCCAGTCCGATGTATTTTTCGTTGATTTCCAGTCCATATTTATCCATGGCATTGAGATAGGCATGATATCTGGCTTTCAGGATGTAAGAATCCAGAGGGCCGGAGATTAGGCCGATTTTCTGATGTCCCAGATCAACCAGATGCTTCACCGCCAGTTCGAAACCTTCCTGACTGTCACACCCAACGGAGGCAATATTAGGATTCTCCTTGATATAATTGTCATAGAGAACGGCGGGAATTCTGGAAGTCCGGAATTCATGAATCCAGGGGTCCAGAAGGCTGAAGCCCAGCACAAAGGATGCCTGATAACCGTGTTCCATCATAAACACAGTATAGGGGATTCCCCTCTGAAATTCCTTGTCCAGAGGAACCACGTCTATCTTCCATCCGTCAGGCTCGGCCATCTGTTTAAAGCCCTGTATGAGATCATGACCGAACTGATTCGGGGTTTTGTACTCCATATTCTCCACCAGAATACAGAGCTTTTTCTCCTTTTTCTGCAGGCGAGTGTTGACATAGCCCATCTCCACGGCTGTCTCCAGTATTTTCTTGCGCATTTCTTCGCTGACATCTCTGGCGTTGTTCAGACCTTTGGAAACAGTGCTTTTAGATATTCCCAGTCTGGCGGCAATATCGTTTATCGTCGTCATAAATTGTTCCCCCTCGAAAGCCAATTTGAATTACTGGCACTTTTTGCTGCACATTTTGGCCGACATCTGAACGTCAGTGAGCATTTTATCCCGTAGCAGGAGCCGGTTGGCCTGACCGGTCTGAAAATTTGTGAAAAATTACAACAATTTTACCTGCAGATATATGAATTATAACAGGACAATGGCAAAAAAACAAGTCTGTCTCCGAAACTTTATATTATTACAATGTTACTATAAGTCAGAAGAAAAGGATATAAAAAATGGCGGATTTGCATTTCCCTGACCTGACAAAAACTGGGAAACCGTTAAATATATGCAAAAAGGAAATCTTCGTGTATTATGAGACAGTGAATGGAATATAGAAGGAAATAATGAATAAATGATAACAGAAAATGGAATAATTTCGAAAAATGCGAAATAGAGTTTCGGTAATAAGTTTCGCAAAAATTTCGAAACAGCATACAAAGTGCATAACATATCGCGTGAAACGAGAAAAAAAGACAAAAACATGCACAAAATCAAGCTTGACGGAAAAATTAAAATATGATATTTTCATCTCAACGAAGTATTAAGAAACAATAAAAACTTTCTTAAAAGGAGGAACTTGAAATGAAAAAGCTTTACGCAGTATTGTTAACCACAGCCCTGGCGGCTACTGTTCTGGCCGGATGCGGCAAGGACGGCGGAGGCGCGTCAGGGGGGGCAGTCAGCCTTAAAGTATGGTGTCCGCAGAACCAGATCGATACCGGCGCCATGAAGCAGATGCAGGATGCTTTCGCAGCGGCGCATCCCGAGTACCAGATTACCTGGACCACAGAGGTTGTGGGCGAGGATAAGTGCCAGGATGAAGTGACAAAGGATGTGAGCAATGCGGCAGACGTATTCCTGTTTTCCAACGACCAGCTTCCCATTCTGGTGGAAGCAGGCGCTATTGCACAGCTGGGTGGCGACACCGAGGCCATGGTGAAGAATGAAATCGCACCGGCGGTTGCCAGCACTGTGATGATAGACGATAAGGTTTACGGTATTCCTTTTACACACAATACCTTCTTCATGTATTATGACAAGACAATCCTGGATGAGTCCGATATTACATCCCTGGAGAAGATTATGGCCAAAGAAACGGCTGACAACGTATACAATTACTACTTTGAGTCCGCGGGCGGCTGGAAGCTGGGCTGCTATTACTACGGCGCTGGCTGCAGCATCTTCGGACCTGACGGAAGCGACCTTTCCGCAGGAGTGGACTGGAACAACGCCACCGGCCTGGCTGTAACCAATTATCTGATTGACCTGATTAACAATCCCAAATGTGCTTTCGACGGAGAAATCACCGTTTCCGAGCTGATTGAAGACCACAGACTTGGCGCATGGTTTGACGGTTCCTGGAACTATGAACTGTACAAGACCGCTCTGGGTGACGACCTTGGTATGGCTGTGATTCCCACCTTCAATCCGGACGGCAAGGATCACCAGCTCCTTGGCTTCTATGGTTCCAAGGCTATCGGCGTAAACGCTCATTCCAAAAATATGGCGGCAGCCGTTCAGTTCGCAGCATTTATCGGAAATGAAGAGAACCAGCTTCTGCGTTACGAGCTTTCCAACCAGGTTCCGGCAAACATTGCGGCAGGTGAGAATGAGAAAGTGAAAGCAGATCCCCTTGCAACCGTACTGGTAGAAGAATCTAATAATGCCAGCGTGGCACAGCCCGTTAACAGCACCTTCGCTTCAAGATACTGGTCCTATGCCGGTGCAATCCCCACCGAGATCAGAAGCGGCGAGATCACAAAAGACAACGCACAGGCGAAACTGGATGCTTTCGTTGAGGCTATGACGAAGGAATAAGAATTGTTGCGGAACTTAAAATCAGCAGCCTGTTCGAAGGCACCCGGAAGAATTGACGGACGCCAAAGCGGCCGGCAATTCTTCCCGTGAGGGGTGCCGAGAAGAGGCTGCGGGACTTCAAATCAGGATTCACCTCGAACGGTGCCCGTAAGAACTATCGGCCTGCTTTTGGACGAAAGTTCTTACGCTGAGGTGGTACCGGAGAGGTGAATCCGGGACTTCATATCAGGAGATACCCCGAAGATGCCCGGAAGAATTGACGGACGTCCTGCGGCCGGCAATTCTTCCCGTGAGGGGCATCGAGGGGTATCTGCGGGACTTCAAATCAGGAGACAAATCTAATGGGACTTTTTAAGAAGAAGGCTAAGCTTAAATATGATAAGCCCAGGGACGAGAGCGTATCACAGGTATTTAAGAAGGGCGACACCATTACCAGACTTTCCTTTATCGTTTTCGGACTTGGCAACATAATGAATAAACAGGTGGCCAGAGGATTGATTTTCCTGGCACTGGAAATTTTATATTTCGTGTACATGATCGTTTTTGGAGTCGGAGCCATCGGCGACTTTATCACACTGGGCACTGTGGAACAGGGACAGGTGTACAATGAGGCTCTGGGAATTTACGAATATTCCATGGGAGACAACTCCATGCTCTGCCTGCTGTACGGCGTTATCACTCTGGTTCTGACCGCGGCATTTGTCTTCATCGCGTGCATGTCGGCCAAGAGCGCGTACTGCACCCAGGTGCGCAAGGAGAAGGGACAGCATATTCCTACTTTCAAGGATGATATCCGTTCCCTGCATGAAGAGAATCTCCATGCGTTTCTGCTGTCGTTTCCGATTATCGGCATTCTGGTATTTACCATTGTGCCCCTGGTGTTCATGATTCTGATAGCCTTTACCAGCTATGACCACGAGCATCAGCCCCCCGGAACACTGTTCTCCTGGGTGGGTCTGGAGAATTTCAAGTCGCTGATTGCATCCAGCAGCTCTCTTGCCACCACCTTCTGGCCTGTTTTGGGGTGGACGCTGATCTGGGCCGTATCGGCTACTGTGACCTGTTATATCCTGGGCCTGCTGCTGGCTCTTCTGATCAATCGCAAAGGGACTAAGGGAAAGGCTTTCTGGAGATTTATGTTCGTGCTGTCCGTGGCAGTTCCTCAGTTCGTCACGCTGCTGACCATGAGAACCATCTTCAATGCCAACGGTCCTGTCAATGTGCTTTTGAGAGATTTCGGCATCATTGGGGCGACGGATTCGGTTCCTTTCTTTACAGATCCGCTGCTGGCTAAAATTACGATTATCTGTATCAATATCTGGATCGGCGTACCTTTCACCATGCTGTCCACCACAGGTATCCTGCAGAATATTCCTGCGGACCTGTATGAGGCGGCGAAGATTGACGGCGCCAGCGCACCTGTTATTTTCAGGAAGATTACGCTGCCCTACATGATATTCGTAATGACGCCCAACCTGATTACCTCCTTCACGGGAAATATCAACAACTTTAACGTGATTTTCCTGCTGTCAGGCGGTGGTCCTGATTCCCTGGAATACTATTACGCAGGTAAAACGGATTTGCTGGTCACATGGCTTTACAAGCTGACCATTACCCAGAAGGACTACAACCTGGGCGCCGTTATCGGTATTCTGGTGTTTATCATCCTTGCAACTCTGTCACTGTTAACTTACCACCGTACAGGTGCTTACAAAGATGAGGGGGCGTTCCAATAATGAAAACAAAGAGAATGATTACCAATGCGGCCTGTTATGTCTTACTGACGGTGTTAAGCATTATCTGGGTACTGCCGATTTTATTTGTTATCCTGACCTCCTTCCGTGCGGAGGGCGGTTCCTATAAAACCTATATCTGGCCCAAAGGATTTACGCTGAATAACTATACGGAACTGGTTCAGGGTATAAACAGCAAGCTTACGGGAGGAACGAATATTGACTTTACCAGATGGTTTTTGAACACGCTGGTGATAGCGATTTTCAGTACCGTACTTTCCGCCTTCTTTGTGCTGTGTGTGTCCTATGTTATGAGCCGTCTGCGCTTCAAGATGCGCAAGAACTTCATGAACATTGCCATGATTCTGGGTATGTTCCCGGGCTTCATGTCCATGATTGCCGTGTACTACATCCTGAAAGGTCTGGGTCTGCTGGAGACAGGTGTGCTGAAACAGCTGTCGCTGATACTGGTCTACTCCGGAGGCGCGGGGCTGGGGTTCTATATGGCGAAGGGATTCTTTGATACGATTCCCAGGTCCATCGACGAGGCGGCCTATATCGACGGCGCCACGAAATGGGATACCTTTATCAAGATCACCATACCGCTGTCAAAGCCCATTATCACCTACACTCTGCTGACCTCTTTCATGGGGCCCTGGGTGGACTACATTTTCGCAAAGGTTATCATGGGAAATGATACGAAATACTATACCATAGCAATCGGTCTGTGGACCATGCTGGAGAAGGAATACGTGGACTATTATTATACACAATTCTATGCGGGCTGCGTATTGATCTCCATTCCCATAGCCATCGTCTTCCTGCTGTCACAGAGATGTTACGTGGAAGGTGTGGCAGGAGCCGTGAAGGGCTAGTCTTCGTGAAAAAGTTGGCCTTTAGATGTAAATTGATGTAAACTATACTTGGGAACGCCTGCTGTCTCGGATTTTGATGTAAAATAAGCATCAAAATCTCTCGCGGGATAAGGACTGTGAATAGTAACTATGCTGCTGCAGAATACGAATGCTTATTTTGTAGCAGCATTTTTAATAAGTATTTTTCAAAAAAGGAAGGTAAAAACGGTATGGCTGAGAACATGGCTTTTTTCGCCAGTGAAGAATTTGACGCGAAATTCCGGTATGACGGAAAGGACCTGGGTGCGGTCTGTGTGGGGGGAAGCACGGTGTTCAAGGTATGGAGCCCCCTGGCCCAGCGGGTGGAGCTGCGTCTGTATCGGGACCAGGCTGCTGAAAGTTACTTCAGAGAGGAGATGCATGCGGAGGACAGGGGAGTATGGAAGCTGGAATTTCAGGAGAATCTGCATGGCGTTTACTATGACTATCTGGTGAGGAGAGAGGGAAAAGATACAAGGACCGCGGATCCCTATGCGGTGGGCTGCAGCTGTAACGGCGGAAGAAGCATGGTGGTGGATTTAAGCCGGACAAATCCGCCGGGGTTTGAAGATGACAGGGCGCCTGCCCAGGGGGAAGAACGGATTATCTATGAGCTGCATATCAAGGATTTCTCCTATGATGCGGAGAGCGGGGTACCGGAAGGCTACCGGGGTAAATATAAGGCCTTCACGGTGACAGGAACAGGCGGAGAATATCCTACCTGTCTGGAGTACCTGAAAAAGCTGGGGATTACCCACGTGCATCTGCTGCCTTTTTTTGATTATGGTTCCGTGGATGAAGCGGGGGATGAGAAGCAGTTTAACTGGGGCTATGATCCGGTGAATTACAATGTGCCGGAGGGTTCCTATGCCACGGATGTCTCGGACGGAACGGTTCGGATCCGGGAATGCAAGGAAATGATTCAGGCATTGCATAATAATGGAATAAGGGTTATCATGGATGTAGTATACAATCACACCCATGAGAATGATTCCTGGTTCCAGCGGATGGTGCCGGACTATTATTACCGTCATATGGAGGATGGCAGCCTTTCCAACGGTTCCGCCTGCGGAAATGACATTGCGGCAGGCCGGTCCATGGTGGATAATTACATTGTGGATTCCGTGATGTACTGGGCCAGAGAATATCATATGGACGGATTCCGCTTCGACCTGATGGGACTGCTGACCGTGGACCTGATGAACCGGATACGCCGGGAACTGGACGAGGCATTCGGCGTCGGGGAGAAAATGATATACGGAGAGCCCTGGAGTGCGGATGAATCTCCCATGGAAGAGGGAACCATAGCCGCCGAGAAGAAAAACGCCGGCTACTTAAATGAGGGAATCGGCATATTCAGCGATGACACCAGAGATGTGATCAAGGGCAGCGTATTTTACAGCGAGGAACCGGGCTTCGTCAACGGAGGAGAGGATCTGGAAAAGGCAATTCTCCATGCGGTGACGGGCTGGAAGAATGGCGGGGCCTGCTTTGTGCCGAAGAGCTGCGGGCAGATCATCAATTATGTGTCGGCCCATGACAATTTTACACTCTGGGATAAGCTGGTATTGTCCCTGCATCAGGAGAAGGCGGACTTCGACAGACATTACGAGGATGTATACGCCGCCAACAAGCTCGCGGCCTTTATCTACTTCACCTGCCAGGGCAATCTGTTTCTGCAGGCGGGAGAAGAATTCGGACGCACCAAGCATGGAGAGGACAACAGCTATTGTTCCACGCCGGAGCTCAATATGATCAGATGGCACAGGACGGTGGAGTACGGGGAGCTGGTAGAGTATTATAAGGGTCTGATCAGCCTGAGAAAGTGTCTGCCGGGTCTGTGTGACAAATCGCCGGGAGCCGCCGCCAGAATTACCTGCGGCAGAATTCACGGGGAGGGCGTTGTGTCGTTTCTGGTGGACAATCAGGACGTGCGTCCCAGCCTTTGGGAGGAATTGTTCATTGTATACAACGCCTCTTCCGAAGAGCAGCGTATCAAGATGCCGGAGCAGGGCGGCTTCTGGGAGGTGCTGGCGGACGGAGAAGAAGCGGACTGCCGCCGGAGAGCCGAAATAACTGAAAACAGTATCCTGGTGGCTGCCCACAGCGGTATGCTGCTGGGAAAGAGAAAGGAGTAAAGACAAAACATGAAAAGAGCGAGCGGTTTACTGCTTCCGATTGCCAGTCTGCCGTCGAAATACGGCATTGGCTGTTTTTCCAGAGAAGCATATGATTTTGTGGACTGGCTGAGAGAGGCGGGCCAGAGTTACTGGCAGATTCTGCCGCTTTCCCCTACCAGTTACGGGGATTCTCCCTATCAGTCCTTTTCTTCTTTTGCAGGGAATCCCTACTTTATCGATCTGGAGGCGCTGGTGGAAGAGGGCGTGCTGACGGAAGAGGAATGCGAGGCATGCGATTTCGGCGACGACCCCGGCCGGATTGATTATGGGAAAATATATAAGCAGCGGTTCTCTCTGCTGCACCTGGCCTATGAGCGCAGCAATATCGCGCAGAATCCGGAATTTATCCGTTTTACCCGGGAAAATGCGGACTGGCTGGAGGACTATGCTCTTTTCATGGCGGTGAAGCTTCGGTTTGACGGGGCCGCCTGGGACGAATGGGCGGAGGATATCCGGAAGCGCTGGTCATTTGCGCTGGATTATTACAGAAGAGAGTGCTATTTTGACATTGAATTCTATAAATACCTTCAGTTCCAGTTCCATGTACAGTGGACGAAACTGAAGACTTATGCCAACGAAAACGGAATTCAGTTTATCGGCGACATTCCGATTTATGTGGCATTTGACTCGGCGGATGCCTGGGCCAACCCGGAGATGTTCCAGTTTGACGGAGAGAACCGGCCCACCTCTGTGGCCGGCTGCCCTCCGGACGCTTTTTCCGCAACGGGTCAGCTGTGGGGGAATCCTCTGTACAAATGGGATTACCACAGGCAGACCAACTTCCACTGGTGGTGTCGTCGTCTGGAGCATTGCTTCAAACTGTACGATGTGGTGAGAATCGACCATTTCCGCGGATTTGACGAATATTACAGCATTCCTTTCGGCGCGGAGACCGCCATAAACGGCCACTGGGAGAAGGGACCGGGCATGGAGCTGTTCCGCGCGCTGAAGAGCAGACTGGGGGACAAGGCTATCATTGCGGAGGATCTGGGCTTCCTGACGGATACCGTGGTACAACTGCTGGAGGACAGCGGGTATCCGGGGATGAAGGTGCTGGAATTTGCCTTTGACCCCAGAGAGGAGACAGATTATCTGCCCCACAGCTATGACAGGAACTGTGTGGTGTACACAGGAACCCATGACAATGAGACACTGGTACAGTGGTGGAAGGGGCTGGATGAGGAATCCAAAGCTTTTGCGGAAGAATACATGGATAATGCGGACACGCCGGATGAGAGGAAATACTGGGATTTCGTGCGTCTGGCTATGATGAGCTGTGCCAATACCTGCATCATACCTCTCCAGGATTATCTGGGCCTGGACGCCGGGGCCAGAATCAACAAGCCTTCCACTCTCGGGGGGAACTGGGAATGGCGGATGGATGCAGAGATGCTTTCGGAGGAAATGCAGGAGAAAATCTATCGCCTGACCAGAATCAGCAGCAGGCTTTCCGAGGAAAAGCAGCAGATAGAGAAAGAGAAGCTGGAGGAGAAGAAAGCGCTGGAGGAGAAGGCGAAGCTGGAGCTGGAGAAGGCGCAGAAGGCGAAGACAGCGAAAGGGAAGGCGGAGAAAGCAAAGCCGGGAGCGGAGAAGGTATGACAACATAGTATGGCAGCGTGGAGGTTACAATGAAATTTATTTATGGAAAACAGGATTGGAAGAGTTTTGAGCGGGGAGAGGAAAACTGTTATCTGATGACGAATGGTCTGGGGGGATTTTCGTCGCTTACCATGATTGGCTCCTGTGGGAGGAATGATCATGCGGTGCTGATGGCCTGCGTGCATTCCCCCAATCACCGCTATAATATGATTCACCGTCTGGAGGAAATCCTGTGTATCGGGGAAGAAAGGATACATATTTCCAGCCAGGCCTATGAGAAGACGGAGGAAAGGGAGGAAGGGTATCTGTGCCAGACCGAATTCGCCTACAAAGACTATCCCCAGTGGACCTACCTGGTGAAGGGCGTGGAGATCGTGCGGAGAATTGTGCTGATTCAGGGAGAGAATTCCGTGGGAATCTCCTATGAAATCAGGAATTTCTCCGGAGAGGAAGCGACTCTGGAGGTATATCCTCATCTGCAGTTTGTGCCAAAAGGAAGTCTGCTTCCGGACGATCAGAAGTTTACTGTGGAGCTTGCCGGCATCCAGACTGTAAAAGTGCAGGGAGCCGGAGCCGATGGAGATAGCGGCGACGATTCTGCCGGAGAGAAGGACTTCCATCATCCCGTGGTGAAGGGGAGAATTGCCTCCAACGGACAGACACTGCATTTTCAGACCAATGGGGAATTCGAGGAAGTCCCCCTTACTTTCAGAGAGAATCTTTATTACGCTTATGACGCCTGCGATGGCAGGAGAGATACCGGCAGAACGGCGGTAAACCATTGCGTGCGTGCCTCCCTGTCTTCCGGAGAAACCTGTGATCTGTGGATGGTATACGGAATCACAGCCAGACTTCCCGGAGTGGAGGAGATGGTGGAGGATATGTGTGGGCACAGGAAGGAGCTGCGGGAACAGGCAGGCTTTCGGGATGAGACGGCGCAGGTTCTCTCCCAGAGCGCGCATCAGTTTATCTCCTACCGTTCTTCCACTGCAAAGCAGACAATACTGGCGGGATTTCCCTTTTTTGAGGATTGGGGCAGAGATACCATGATTGCCATGATGGGGTGCTGTCTGGCGACCCGCAGATTTAAGACGGCGGAGAGCATTCTGCAGACCTTTATGACTTATTGCAAAAAAGGGCTGATGCCCAATCTCTTCCCGGAGGGGAAGGAGGCGCCGGGGTATAATACTGTGGATGCGTCATTGCTTTTCATTTTGGCAGTGTATGAATATTACAGGAAGACCCAGGACAGTATACTGGTAAAAAGCGCCTATCAGACTATGAAAGAGATCATCTGCTGGTATGAAAAGGGAACGGACTTCGGTATCAGAATGGACGAGGACGGATTGATTATGGCCGGTCGGGATTATGATCAGGTGACATGGATGGATGTGCGGGTTGGCGATATTCTTCCCACGCCCAGACATGGGAAACCGGTGGAAATCAACGCGTACTGGTACAATGCCCTGTGCATCATGAACGAGTTCAGGAAGTTTTTCCCGGAGGATGAAAAGGATTATGCCTCGATGGCAGAGAAGGTGAAGGAAAGCTTCGAACAATTCTGGAATGAAGAGGCGGGATGTCTGAAAGATGTGCTGTCCGGAACGAAGGCGGACAATCAGATTCGCTGTAACCAGATCTGGGCAGTGTCTCTGCCTTTTTCCGTGCTGCCGCCGGAGCGGGAAAAGCAGGTGGTGGAGGTGGTGTTCCGGAAGCTGTATACTCCTTACGGCCTGCGGACGCTGGACCCGGCGGACGAAGAGTTTCATGCCTGTTACGGTGGACCACAGCTGGACCGGGACCTGGCCTACCATCAGGGAACGGTGTGGGTATTCCCGCTGGGAGGCTACTATCTGGCCTATCTGAAAGTAAACGGTTATTCGGAAGAGGCAAAGCGGGATGTGTCCAGACAGCTGGAGAACATTAATGCCGCACTGTGGGAAGGCTGCATCGGCCAGCTGCCGGAAATCTATGACGGAGGCAATCCCGTCTCCTCGAAGGGCTGCTTTGCCCAGGCCTGGAGTGTTGGAGAGATTCTGCGGGTGTATGATGCGCTGAGAGAGTGATTCGGGCAGTGGGTGGAACTAAAAATCAATAACAGTCAACAGTGTCCAGAGGGCCCGGAGAATTTATGGACGCAAAGGCGACCGGAAATGACTCCGCCGGAAATGATGCTATGGACGCTGTTGACGGAACTGAAAAGCAAAAACAGCTGTCAGCATCCGGAGAGCCCGGAGAATTTGCGGACGCAAGAGCGGCCGGAAATGACTCCGCCAGGGAAGGCGCTATAGACGCTGTCAGCGGAACTGGAATAAAAAATTATGTATAAAAATTATATATTTGATTTTTACGGGACGCTTGCGGACATCCGCACAGATGAAGAGAGTCCCTTTTTATGGAATAAAATAAGCGAGATTTACTCGGCCATGGGCGCCTGTTACAGCCCGGAGGAACTTAAAGAGAGATTTCGCTTTCTTGAGCGGGAAGAGAGCAGGCGCATCGGCGGGGAGGATGCGGAACCGGATCTGACGAAAGTATTTGCGCTGCTGTATCAGGAGAAAGGCGCCGCCTGTGACAGAGGGCAGGCGAAGATGACGGCGGTGACTTTCAGGGCCCTGTCCAGGAAATTTATCCGCGCTTATGACGGGGTGAAGGAACTGCTGGAGGAACTGCGGCAGCGGGACAAGAAAGTCTATCTGCTGTCCAATGCCCAGACAGACTTCACCAGGCCGGAGATTGAGATGCTGGGGCTGACGCCTTATTTTGACGGCATTTTTATTTCTTCGGAGCAGGGGTGCAAGAAGCCTTCGGCTGTATTTTTTGAACGGCTTCTGAGCTGCTTTGCGCTGGACCCCGGGGAGTGCATCATGATTGGAAATGATGAGAGTGCGGATATCGTCGGAGCGCAGAAGGCGGGAATGGATTCTTTGTATATCCATACGGAGATTTCCCCGAAGGAATACGGTAAAGTGCAGGCCACCTACCGTGTGATGGACGGGGATTTCCGGAAGATACGGGATCTGGTGCTGGGAAAGACAGGGTGACTGATTTAAAATAAAGGTGTAAAGGTGAAATATGAACTGAGCCGGAAGTGGCTGTCAGAGGCAGAGTTCAGCAGAGCAACAGGGAAAGATACACAAAGCAGGCTGCATAAAACATACAGAAGTAAAGGTGATCAGAGCTTAAGCGATAAAGAGGATGGAATAGCATGGGACAGATTGCAAACCAGATGGTATTAGAGTTGCTCAGCAAAATCGGCCGACGGATAAAAGACAGAAAAGAAGCCCGGGACAGTGAGAAAAAAGAAAAGGCGGAGGAGAAAAAGAGCAGATGAAATATGAAAAATTTGGCAGCCTCACAGGATATGAGCTGAAAAATCAGACGGTGGAACTGGACTTTGAAGGGATAAAGGCAGAAGTAAAGGTGCTGACACCGCAGATCATCAATGTATTCTGCAGCATGGCAGAATCGGATAGCACGGCGGCGGAATCAGGCGGCATGGGAAAATCCCGGGGTGGGGAGAGGATTCCCTCCAAAGCCATCGAAGGTGACAAAACTGTGGCCGTGTCTGTCAGTGTGGAGAAAAAGACGGATGGTCTGTGGATTTCCACGGGGGAAGCATCGGTGCGGGTCAGCGACGGCTTCTTCGTGGATTTTTTTGATAGGGACGGAAAAGAGGTTTGCACGGACTACCGGGGAGAGCGGAAGCCCCTGCAGAGAGTCAGTAACGAGATGATAAAGGTGCTGGAGAAGGAAGGCCATTCTGCTGCTGTCCAGGACAGGTGCGCCTTTGAAGTGGTAAAGAAGCTGAGCGGCTCCGAACATTTTTACGGGCTGGGAGACAAGACAGGCTTCCTGGATAAGCGGCATTATGATTACGAAATGTGGAATACGGACAATCCGGATCCCCATGTGGACAGTTTCAAGGCATTGTACAAATCCATTCCTTTTTTCCTGTGTCTGACGGATGTACATGTGTATGGCATCTTCCTGGACAATACGTTTAAGAGTTACTTCAACATGGGGCAGGAGTCTGAGGACTATTATTGGTTCGGCGCCGAGGACGGAGCTCTGGACTATTATTATATTGCAGGGAATTCCCTGGCGGAAGTGCTGGAAAACTATACCTATCTGACAGGAAGATGTCCGCTTCCCCAGAGGTGGACTTTGGGGTATCATCAGTCCCGGTGGGGATATGTGACCCAGGAGGATGTGGAGGAAGTGGCTTCCGGTATGCGGGATAACGATATTCCATGCGATGTAATTCATTTTGACATTGATTACATGCAGGATTACAGGGTGTTCACCTGGAACCAGGAGCGCTATCACAATGATCCGGAAGGGTTCCTGAAGAACCTTGCACAGCGTGGGTTCAAGATTGTGACCATCAATGACCCCGGTGTGAAGAAGGAAGAGGGATATCCGGTGTACGAGGAAGGGGTGCAGAACGGTTATTTTGCCAGGACGCCGGAAGGAGAGGTCTATATCAATGCGGTCTGGCCGGGAGATGCGGCTTTCCCGGATTTTGGTAACCCGGCCGTCAGGAACTGGTGGGGCGAAAAGCAGAAGTTTCTGCTGGACAAAGGGGTGCGGGGCATCTGGAATGACATGAATGAGCCTGCCAGCTTTAAAGGTCCCCTGCCGGCGGACGTGGTATTCACAGATGAGGACAGAGAGACCAGCCATGGGGAGATGCACAATGTATATGGACATCTGATGGCGAAGGCCACGTATGAAGGGGTAAAAAAGCTGGACGGACGAAGACCTTTCGTAATCACAAGGGCCTGCTATGCGGGAACCCAGAAGTATGCCACCGGCTGGACCGGGGACAATCACAGCCTGTGGGCTCATCTGCAGATGGCCATTCCCCAGCTGTGTAATCTGGGAATGTCCGGCATGCCCTTCGTGGGGACCGACCTGGGAGGATTCGGTTCGGATACCACGCCGGAGCTTCTCACCAGATGGGTGCAGACAGCCTGCTTTTCTCCTTTGTTCCGCAATCACGCCGCTCTGGGTACCAGACAGCAGGAGCCCTGGCGGTTTGGAGAGGAAGTACTGGATATTTACCGGAAATATGTAAAGCTGCGCTATCAGTGGATTCCCTATTTTTATGACCTGTTTTACGAGGAGGAACGGACCGGCGCGCCTATTATGCGGCCGCTGGTGTTCCATTATGAAAAGGATGAGAATGCCCGGGTCTGTAATGATGAATTCCTGCTGGGCAGCAGGATTCTGGCGGCGCCGGTGGTGAACCAGGGCATGACCAGGCGGATGGTGTATCTGCCGGAGGGAGACTGGTATGACTACTGGACCAGAGAGCGGATAACGGGACCTGTGTGGTTCGTGCGGGAGGCTCCGCTGGATA
>JAAWLQ010000039.1 GCA_022797995.1 Lachnospiraceae bacterium | reverse complement strand
TGCGGCCTAATGCCCGGAAGAATTAACGGACGCAATGGCGGCCGGGAATTCTTCGCTGAGAATGGGCATTGGGGCGCAGGCAGCGGAACTGGAATAGGAGGACTTTATATGATTGAATTATTACAGGGCGGCGCATATCTGGTCAACGGCAGGGAACTGATTGCCGACGGCCCGGAGGCGCAGCAGGCCGTCCGGAGTCGGACAGGCCGGAATACGACGAAGGAAGAAGCGGCGAAACAGACCATCAGCTACAGGATACTGGAAAGCCACAATACATCCGGCAATATGGAGAAGCTGAAAATCAGATTTGATAAGCTCACCAGCCACGACATCACTTTTGTGGGCATTATACAGACCGCAAGGGCTTCGGGACTGCAGAAATTCCCCATGCCCTATGTGCTGACCAACTGCCACAATTCCCTCTGTGCCGTGGGCGGCACCATCAACGAGGATGACCACATGTTTGGCCTGTCCTGTGCGAAGAAATACGGCGGCATTTATGTGCCTCCTCATCAGGCGGTGATTCACCAGTATGCCAGGGAAATGCTGTCCGGCGGAGGCCAGATGATTCTGGGTTCCGATTCCCACACCCGTTACGGTGCGCTGGGCACCATGGCAGTGGGAGAAGGCGGACCGGAGCTGGTGAAGCAGCTTTTAAATCAGACTTACGACATCAACAGACCGGAAGTTGTCTGTGTGTATCTTGAGGGAGCTCCTGTCAGAGGTGTGGGCCCCCAGGATGTGGCACTGGCCATTATCGGTGCGGTGTTCAAAAACGGATATGTGAAAAACAAAGTGATGGAATTCGTGGGCCCCGGCGTGGCGTCTCTGAGCGCAGATTTCCGCATCGGCATCGATGTCATGACCACAGAGACCACCTGCCTGTCCTCCATCTGGGAGACGGACCGGGAGATTGAAGAATTTTATGAAATTCATGGTCGGAAAGATGATTACAGAGAGCTTACACCGGGAGAAGTAGTATATTATGACGGCGTGGTGAAAGTGAATCTGTCTGAAATACGGTCCATGATAGCCATGCCTTTCCACCCCAGCAATACCTATACCATAGAAGAGCTGAACGCCAATCTCATGGAGATCCTGGACGAGACGGAGAAACGGGCGAAAGTAAGCCTGGGGGATGCGAAGACCATAGACGGCGCTCCGCTGGAGCTTCATCTGAAAGATAAGGTGCAAAACGGAAAGTTCATGGTGGACCAGGGTATCATAGCGGGCTGTGCAGGCGGCGGTTTTGATAATATCTGTGCGGCGGCGGATATCCTGAAAGGCAAATCCATCGGCTCGGACAGCTTTACCCTGAGCGTGTATCCGGCGTCCATGCCTGTGTATATGGAGCTGGTGAAAAATGGCTGTGCGGCGGCGCTGATGGAGACAGGTGCCATTATGAAGACGGCGTTCTGCGGTCCCTGCTTCGGGGCGGGGGACACGCCGGCCAACAATGCGTTCAGTATCCGCCATTCCACCAGGAACTTCCCCAACCGTGAGGGCAGCAAGCTCCAGAACGGCCAGATTTCCTCCGTGGCGCTGATGGATGCCCGCTCTATTGCGGCCACCGCGGCCAACCGGGGTGTGTTGACGGCGGCAACGGAATTTGACGGGGAAATCGGAAAATATAAGTACCACTTTGACAGTAAGATATACGCTAATAGAGTGTTTGACTCCAAGGGGAAAGCAGACCCGGATGCGGAGATTCAGCTGGGGCCCAATATCAAGGACTGGCCGGAGATGGGAGCGCTTCCGGAGAATCTGCTTCTGCAGGTGGTCAGCGAAATCCATGACCCGGTTACCACCACGGACGAACTGATTCCTTCCGGAGAGACCTCCTCCTACCGCTCCAATCCACTGGGACTGGCAGAATTTACCTTGAGCCGCAAGGATCCGGAATATGTGGGCAGAGCAAAGGAAATCCAGAAGGCGGAGAAGGCCCGCATGGCGGGAGAGCATCCCTGCCAGGTGCTTCCTGTATTGAAGGAGCTGATGGGAGTCATCAAAAAGCAGTATCCTGAAGCCAACCATTCCAACACAGGATTTGGCTCCACCATTTTCGCTGTAAAACCCGGAGACGGTTCCGCCAGAGAGCAGGCGGCCTCCTGCCAGAAGGTGCTGGGCGGCTGGGCCAATATTGCCAATGAGTATGCCACAAAGCGGTATCGTTCCAATCTGATTAACTGGGGCATGCTGCCCTTCCTGATCGAGGAGGGAGAGCTGCCGTTCCGGAATCTGGACTACCTCTTCCTTCCGGATATCCGCAGAGCTGTGGAGGAGAAAGCGGATAAGATAACCGCCTGTGTGGTGGGGAAGGACGGCTTGAAGACCTTTGAACTGCGTCTGGGCGACCTGACGGACGAGGAGAGGCAGATTATCCTGAAAGGCTGTCTGATTAATTATAATCGGGTATCGTAAGGAGCTGTCAGGAAATAAGTGCAGAATGTGCAGGCAATACACGACAGGAGATAAGTCGAGTCAGTTGAAAATGAAATCATATAATAAAAAGAGTAACAGGACAGAGCAATTTCTGTCCTGTTTTCCTCATGAGACTATTTATATAGAAATAAATGGGGCGGTGAATATTGAAGGAAAAACGGATTGAAAACCAATGAAAAATGGAATTTATAATTGTATGCCAGTAAAATAGATGATATAATTTTAGAGGTGATGTCGGGAAAATGGAGATGATAGAAATGAAAGCTGTCCTGAAAGAAAAAATAATGGAAATCGTGAAGTTTGCGCAGAATAACGACAACTGTGTCAGTTATAATGTGGCAATGGATATTTTGAAGGACAAAGAAGATGATATTTCAGAGCAGGACATTTTAACAGCGATAAAAGAGCTGGGGAAAAAGAAAATCACCATTATGCCTGAAGAGGATGAAGGATATCCGGCAGAAGAAACCAATCCTGAAACCTTCATACCGGCGGAAGTGAATATAGGGCAGCGAACCGTTAATGTTTATAACCTTATGGAAAGACTGGAAAATGAAGAGATAGATTTGAATCCTGATTTTCAGCGGAATGGGAATTTGTGGTCGCCGGAACAACAGAGCCGTCTGATTGAGTCCCTTATGTTGAAAATACCGATTCCGGCCTTTTATTTCAATGCTGCCAACGAGGCTGAATGGATTGTAATTGACGGACTGCAGAGGCTGACTGCCTTTAAGAATTTTCTGGTAGGAACAGACAGGGATAATTGTCGGGAAAAGCAGCGTTTTACAGGCTTACAGTATTTAAAGGATTTTAATGGACTTAACTTTGACGAACTTCCCAGACAATACATCAGGAGGATAAAAGAAACCGCCGTCATAGCTTATACAGTAGAAAAAGGCACGCCGGATGAGATCGTATATAACATTTTCCAGAGGATTAATACGGGTGGCATCGTATTGGAAGACCAGGAAATACGGCAGGCCCTTTATCAGGGTAAAGTCACGGAATTGATTGAGAGACTTGCGAAGAGTGAAATTTTTCTCAGGGCCACACAGAATGCAATTCGACCTGACAGAATGCTGGACAGGGAATACGTCACCAGATTTCTGGCGTTTACGGAGCTTGATTATACGAAAGAATATGAAGGGAATATTGACCATTTCCTGATAAAGGCGATGAAACTGGTCAATAATTATGGAGAAAGCGATATCAGGAGGCTTGAGGACAAATTTCAGACAGTTATGGGGTACTGCGCTGAAATTTTCGGGAAATTTGCCTTTAGAAAATACAATGAAAACTGGCGGAGAGGACCGATTAACAAAGCAATATTTGAAATGTGGTCGGTGTGTTTTTCAGAACTGACGAAAGAACAGCTGGATAAAATTGTTTGTAAGAGGAAAGTTTTTTTACAGAAATTCTGTGATATGCAACAGGAAAGAGGTTTTATCACGGCAATTAAAGCAGGTGATCAGCACTCCACGAACCGGAGAATTGAAATGGCACGAAAGCTGCTGAAGGAGTTTGTATGATAAATAAAATAGCAGTGAAAAATTTTAAATGTTTTGAGAACTTTGAGCTTCCCCTTAAGTCTGTTAATATTCTATCGGGAATCAACGGTATGGGGAAATCTACCATGATTCAAAGCCTGTTATTGCTGAGACAATCCGCATTAAAAAGTGACGGCATAAAAGGATTACATCTGAATGGGGAGTATCTTTTACTGGGAAGCGGCCAGGATATTTTGTATGAGAGAGCAGAAGAGGAAAGGATTGAATTAGGCTATGGAGATGGCAAAGGAGAGCATTCCTGGACATTTCAATATTTGCCGGATTCGGATTTCCTTCCTGTTATAAATAGAAATGAGAAAAATACAGATTCGGAACTCTTTGGAAAATATTTCAGCTATTTATCGGCATATCGCATTCCGCCCCAGGATTTATACCGAATCAGAAATGAAGAGGAAATAAACAGCAGGGAGTTTGGAAACGACGGGGAATATGCTTTACAGTATCTCAATTATCATTGGGATGATACTGTGGAAAATGAGAATGTGATTCTGCCTGATAAAATGGGAAACTCACTGGGGAATCAGACAAAAGTCTGGATGGACAGAATTTCTCCTGGTATTTCCCCGCAGGTGGCTGTAAATATGCAGTTAAGAAAATCGGAAGTACGCTATGAATTCGTGGAAGGACGGGAGAAGACAAAGTCCTATAAGAGTATAAATGTCGGATTTGGCATCACTTACGTACTTCCACTGATGATCGCGCTTGTCTCAGCAAAAAAAGGCGATATTATCATTATCGAGAATCCAGAGGCCCATATACATCCTGCCGGGCAGAGAGCATTGGGAGAATTGATTGCCCGTGTGGGGATGGGGGGTGTGCAGATAATTGCCGAGACACACAGTGACCACATTTTAAATGGAGTACGTCTGGCAGTTAAAAATCGGGTGTTATCTAAAGAAGAAACAATACTATCTTTTTTTTATAAGGATTTCGCGGACGGCTACCGTCATAAATGTATTCATCCTGAAATCCTGCAGGATGGCAGGCTGGACCGTTGGCCGGAAGGATTCTTCGATGAATGGGATAAGGCGTTATATGAATTGGTATAAGGGGAAGAAATGTATTTAAATGAAAAATCATGGAAGGTCGAGCAGGAGGACCCACATAAGATTGACTGTAAAATAAGAAATTTTTTAGATATCTACAGTACTTTGAAAAGGCAATATCCTGCTAAAGAGGTATCCGTTCCCGACGACGAAATATTGTATTTGAGGTCAGACCAATATCCTTTGGAAAAATGGCTGGCAACTGCGGACAGGGAATACCGACGGTTATATCTCAGCTTTTGGGGAAAACGTATCACTTATCATCCGGAAGATGAGTATGAGGTCAGTGTGGACGGGGAAAGTCTGAAAGGTGGAACAGAGGCATATTTGAATGACTCAGTTATGCTGAGCATAGGATTGGATGAGAAATGGGAGCAGGAATCTATAGACGGTGTTCTTACTTCTTTGTATGAGGATGAGCAGCATGTAAGCGTGGCTAATGTATATGACAAAAGTCAATTAAAAGAACATGTCATAGAATGCATATTAAAAAGAGAAGATTCGTTTCAAGTTCAGTCTTATGAAGAACTTTGGCTAAGGCGCGGGGAATTTTTCCCACATCTCAGATTTTGTCCTGCGGTAGAAGAGAATTTCAGGGAATTGGAATATTTTTACTTACATCAGATCGTAAAAAAGTTGACAGAACTGGAGCGTTATTGTATTGATCAGGCAGGCATGCGGTTTGATGCGACACTGCTGACCAAAACGACCCCGGAAAGCCAAGGTACTTTGGCACAGTATGAAAAAGAGCACACGTTTACAGACGAAAAGGGAACGGCATATCTTGCAAGCTGGCATATGAGATTTACCGGTATACCAGGCAGAATCTTTTTTGTTCCGGAATATGAAGAGAATATTATATTAATTTGTTATGTGGGCAAAAAATTAAAAAACCTGTCCTATCCTACATAGTTTGGAAGGGTATGATTATGAATATGAATGAAAATAGAGTAAAGGAGAAAAATGGATTTTAACGAACTTGCAAAAATAAAAAACGAGAGTGAACGTGTGAACAGAACATACGACATTTTCAACGAAGACAGCAGGCTCAATCATTCAAAAGCCGCACGAGTCGAATTTCTGACTACCGTTCACTACATAGAAAAATACCTGAAGGAGGGCGATAAGATACTCGATATCGGTGCAGGTGCAGGAGAATACAGTCTCTATTTTGCCCGCAGGGGATATGAAGTATCGGCGATTGAGCTTGCTGACGCCAATATTGCTGCCTTCAGAAAAAAGCTCAGACCCGAAGATCAGATTGACCTTGTCCAGGGTAACGCCCTTGATCTGACTCGTTATGCGGACAAGACCTATGACATTGTGCTCCTCTTCGGCCCGCTTTATCATTTGAAAAGTGATGTGGACAAGCAGAAATGTATCAGTGAAGCAAAACGAGTCTGCAAAGACGGCGGCAAGATTTTCTTTGCTTTTATTTCCAACGACTTTGTTTTTCTCACTGAGCTTGCATACAATGGGAATTACTTTTCAAACGGCGATTACGACAAGGAAACCTTCAGGCTCAACGATTTTCCATTTGTGTTCCATACGGTTGAGGCCGCAAGAAAGCTCCTTGCCGAGGGCGGCATCAACGTATTACATGAAGTCGCATCTGACGGAGCAAGCGAGCTTCTGGCGGCGAGGATCAACGAAATGAGCGACGAGGATTACGCACAGTATCTCCGTTATCACTTCTATATCTGTGAAAAGCCGGAGCTGCTCGGCATGACGAACCATCTGCTGTTTGTGGGAGAAAAGAAATGAAGGGCGCTTACCCAGGGACGCATTTTTCGTGGCAGGAAACGGCCGGTAACAACGAGGAAAATGTATTTAACAAATTTCACATATAAAGAAAGGGAGAAATTATGGAATTCAATAAAGCTGTATCAAACCCAATGCTGGTGGGCTCTATGGAACTGATGAAAGCGGAGGACACGCCGGAGCACCGCAATATGTTTGTAGGCGAGCTGCTGAAGGCGGACTTGCTGTCGCCGGCCATTGTGGACCCGGCACCTGCGGAAGACGCGGAAGGCAAGCCTGTGGTTGCGCCGGGCAGCAAGGTCCAGTTCCCCATGTTGAATACACCGGACGGTGCCAAATTCTTCATGGCTTTCACAGACAGGGCCGAGTATGAAAAATGGCAGGAGAAAAATCAGAAATTTCCTGTATTTGCGTTGAAGCTGGAGGAATATGCGGCCATGGTTCTGCGCAGAGATGCCAAAGGGAATATCTGTCCGGCGCTGGGAATCGTGATTAACCCTTCCGGCGCAAATCTCATTGTGCCCAGAGAAATGCTGGCGGGAATCATGTCGGCGAAAGCAGCTCAGGCAAAACAGGCGGCGGAGAAACGGAAGCAATAGGTAAGTTATTTGGTAAATGCTTCTAAAGAAAGAATTTTTTGTGTCGATATAGTAAGTACAGGAAAGCAGTAAGGCCGACTGCTGCCGAGTAAAACATATATGGACACCACGGATGGTATTTATGCGGGAAAAGGATTTTCCTGTCTGAATACCATTTTTTTATGCCGCAGATGCGGTGTGCGTTTCGGACACAGGGAGTGGGAAAAGAAGCGCACAGGGACCAGGAAGGAAACCATAAAAAGTTCTGAGGAGCGGCAAAACCGTGTCAGGGAGGAACGGAAATGCAGGCGAGGCAGAATGGGTGGACATAGAGGGGTGAAAGAGGATTGAGAATCGATTCCAGTACAGTGGGAATGGAGTCTGCCAGAAGTTATCGGTCGACATCCACTACATTCAGGCGTTTTGCCATATTGAATTATCGACAGGAACTGAGCGGCGGAAACAATGCGCTGCACGCAGCAGTGGGCGGAAATGCGGGAAATAGCGGTCCCAATGCGGGAAACACCGGAAATGAGGCAGGGAGTGCGGGAAATACCGGCAAAATTCCGGGAAGCAGTGGGGGAGATATGGGAAATGTCGACCATACCGGTAAGGCAGATGGTTCAGAGGGAAGCAATGTGGAAACAGGGGAAGGAATGGCGCAGCAGAATGCGGCGGCACTTCAGGACTGGCAGAACAGACTGCAGATATCCGGTTCAAATGTATCGGTTCGGAGCTCTGCCAGCCAGACACTGGTCAACATTCGCCAGACTACCATACGCTATATTTTTGATTTGCTGTTCTCCGCCAGAAGAAACCGGCTGAATCAATGGATGCAGAATAACGGCATACAGACAGTTGACAGTCAGGCTTCCGTGGGCTGGCAGGACAGCCGGCAGGGGTATACGGGTAATTCTTACAATTTGTATGATCAGAACGGTTTGTTGAAACAGGAGCCGGGAATGCGCACGCAGACGTTGAAAGTGCTTAACTACAATCAGGCGGTGATTCAGACAGAGTCCGAGGTTACGAAGTTTTCCACGGTGGGCACTGTGAAGACGGCTGACGGCAGGGAGATTAATTTCAATGTAAATGTGGGCATGAGCCGTTCCTTCCAGCAATATTATGAACAGGATCTGCAGCTGATGTCCTTTACCATGTGTGATCCGCTCGTAATCAATCTGGATACGGATGTGGCGGAGCTTTCGGATCAGACTTTCTTTTTTGACATTGACGGAGACGGAGAACAGGACGAAATATCCCAGCTGGGAAAAGGGAGCGGTTATCTGGCTCTGGATAGAAACGGAGACGGCATTATCAACGATGGAAGTGAGCTTTTTGGCACCGCAAGCGGCAACGGATTCGCGGACCTGGCAAAGTACGACGAAGATGGAAACGGCTGGATAGATGAAAACGACGCGGTCTGGAGCATGCTGAAAATCTGGTGTAAGGACGAGAATGGAAATGATGTTCTCTATCGTCTGGCCGATAAGGGAGTAGGTGCGATCTGCCTGCAGAATGCCGCCACGGATTTTACGCTGAAAGGAGAGACGGGCCAGACCAGAGGGGCTGTTCGGAATACAGGTGTATTTCTGTATGAAAACGGAACGGCAGGTACCATACAGCATGTGGATGTGGCGAAATACTATGCGCAGGCATAGAATACCGTGGCCGGGGCCAGCTGCCTTTAGCTGTAGAACCAGAGGTTGTTTTTTCTTCATTTTGGACTAAACGTCCAATGACAAATCAAAAATTTTGTGTTATGCTCTGATTAAGTCGATTCGGCTGAGTCAGAGCATTTTCTTTTTCATGTCAGAAAGTTTTGTCCCGGGATAACAGTTCAGCTTGAGTAATAAAGCAGATAAATGGCTGAACATCAGCACTGTAACCATGAATGTATTTTAGCAGAAAGGAAAGAAAAAATGAAATTAAGAAGATATTTGGGCAGGAAAGGTTTTATTCTGTTCTCTGTTTTGCTGCTTTGTTTGAATTCTCTGACCGCATTTTCCATGGACAATTATGTGGGTACAGATGCGACAGAGACAAGCGAGGTTATTTCGGAGGATAATCTCAATATCTGTGAAGAAACGGTTGTGGATACAAAGGAGATAACCCTTATAGAAATATTTGAGGGACTGGAAGAAATCCCTCAGAATCTTTCCTTTCAATGGGAGGTTACCTGTGATTCTCCCGTGGAAGGAATGCTTACTGCCAGTAAGACACTGACATTGGACAATGCGGACAGTATTGAACAGAGCACAGGTATTGTGATGTGGAAGGTGCCATATTTTTTCAAGAAACGCGCCACGAACAGAGTTACGATTACCGAGAACTGCGACGTGGAAGGTTATGTCTATAGCGTGGATTTTCCTTATGGAAATGTCAATGGAAATGTGATTACCATGTTGTTGGGGGAACATACCAATGGAGGAGATAAAAAAATCAGACATATTTACAGAGAGGACACCAGCAGAGATTTTACGCTGGAAATGAGCCGTACTTCAAAGCTGGGCACATCAGGAACTCCGGCGCAGGCAGGTGATATTGCTACCTGGGACATCCGGATTGCCAATACCGGTAAATATTCTGCGTGTCGGGTGACATTGTCTGACACTGCCATGGAAGACGTGATTCTGGAATATGGTGATCAAAAAGAGACCGGTATGCTGGAAGTCCTGGTACCTGCCGGTGAGACAATTGTTGTAAAGGCCAGCCATGTGCTGACACAGGAAGACTATGAGAAGGCAAAGCAGAATGCAATGATGCGGGTGTATAATGCAGTCACCGGAGAAAGTAATGGAGTCGGAGAAAAAACCGTACTTGACGACGGCACGAAAATGGGAGTACCGGAACTGACAGTGAAGAAAGAAGCACAGCCCAGGACTGTGGTGGCCGGTGAAACGGTTATATATACTGTTACGGTGACAAACAGAAGCAGATTAGATGCAAGGAATGTGACAGTAACGGATTCTCTGCCTCAAGGGCTGGCATTGACGGTGGCGGCGCTGAACAATGAAAAGATTGAAGCGAAGGATGGCGTATATCAGATAGGAGAAATCAAAGCGAACAGTGAAGCGATATTGAAGCTTATTGCAAGTGTGGACCGAAATGTGGAGGAAGAAGAAATTGTTAATACAGTTGTGGTAGATTTCGAGAATCGTGAGGGGGAACAGCTCAGTGACAGTGAAACGATAATTGTGACACAGCCCACAAGCGGTTTTCCGGGAGGAACAGAGACTCCTGCGCCTGACAATACGGATACACCTGATATTCCGGATAGCGGCAGTTGGACTGTGGCTTGGGTGAGCGGTTATGATGATACGGTGTACCAGACAGTAAATAATCTGACATGGGAAGAAATACCGGAAAATCACCCGGAGGATCCCATACGGGAAGGGTATGGCTTTAACGGCTGGAATATCGGAGAACCGGATGAAGCGGGCAATACTATAGTAACGGCGCAATGGAAGGAAAATGTTGTGATAAAGCCGACGCCAGAACCCACACCGACGCCGACGCCAGGGCCCACGTTGACGCCAGAACCAACACCGACGCCGACGCCGGAACCGACGCCGACGCCAGAACCGACGCTGACGCCAGAGCCAACACCGACGCCGACGCCAGAGCCAACGCTGACGCCAGAGCCAACGTTGACACCAGAGCCGACACCGACGCCGACGCTGATGCCAGAGCCAACGCCGAGCCCAGAGCCGACGCTGACGCCAACACCAACGCTGACGCCAGAGCCGATACTGACGCCAGAGCCGACGCCGACGCCAACACCAACGCTGACGCCAGAGCCGATACTGACGCCAGAACCAACACCGACGCCGACCCCAGAACCAACATTGCCCCCAGATTCGGAACTGCCGTCAACGCCGCCAGATGATTCGGAACCGGAAGTTCCACAGCCGGATTCTCTGCCGGAAGAGCAGCCGGCCATACCTTTCGTACCTGTGCGGACAGTTCCTCCCGCAGTGACGATGCAGCCTGTAACGGCGAGGATTATACCGGTGGAGCCAACGTTCTCTGATGTACCCGCCAGGGAGACTGAAACCGAAGAGCAGACAGCATCGACAGTACCGCCGGAAGAGAAATCACCTGCGGAAGAGTCTGAAAAGTCGCCCGAGCCTTCAGAGATTGGAGACAGAGATATTCCGCTGGCAGAAATAGAGGGAAGCGGCTCTCCGGCATGGGCGCTGCTGAATCTGATTCTCACAATTCTTACCGCAATTATCAGTCTGGCCTTGCTGATATCCTATTTTACAGGAAAAGACAAAGAGGACGAAGCGGAGAAGCGTGTACGGAACAATGGAGAGGCGGACGAGAACGAAAATGATGTGAAGAGACATGGTCTGATGAGAATCTTAAGTATTCTTCCTGCGATATTCGCAGTCATAACATTTATTCTGACCGAAAATATGCGAAACCCCATGATCTTTATTGACAGATGGACCATACTGATGCTTTTATATGCGGTAATCAATATTACGCTGGCTGTCCTGGTCATTAAGGAACGGGAGGAAAGAGAAGATATGCGGGAAGAATGACAGTTTTGACTCGTCGGTAAAATAAAAAGTGACCGGGCGAAAAAGGAATTCGGCGAGGCGACCGTCGATGGTCAGCCTCGCTTTCCCTGTGTGGCTCTCTTCTGATAAAAGCCGTCGACACGGCAGAACGATCATGGGCATTTAAGCACTTCCACATCGGTCACAGCATCTCAAGTTCCTTCTCCGTCTCCAGCATCCGCTCCAATAATGTTTCCTGATTGTGCTCTTCCGCATCCAGCAAAGTCTGTAATTCCATGAGCTTTTCATAATCTGAGCTCAGGGAAGGATCCAGCAGCTGCAGTTGTAATTCGGCCGCGCGCTGTTCGCTGGCCGACAGCTGCTCTTCGAACTTCTCCAGCTGTCTTGTCAGGCGGGATTTGACTTTACCTGGGTTGTTGTAGGCTTTCCTGTCGAAAACATCTGCGAGAGTGGGAGCGTCGGACGGGGACTGACCTTCCGCTTTTCCCGCAGATTTCGAATCTGCTGCCCGGCCGCTTTCTTTTCCGGCAGATTTTGGACCGGAAGCAGGACCGTTACCCTTTCCTGTGCTGCCGGAAATGACAGAGCCGCTTCTTTTGGCCTTCTCCAGCAGATATTCTTCATAAGGCCAGGGATACTGGGTTACCGTATTACCTTCAAATTCCAGAATGCCTGTGGCAATCTGACGAATAAAATAGCGATCATGTGACACAAAAAGTACGGTTCCCGAAAAGGAGGACAACATTTGCTCCAGAGCTTCCTTGCCAACGATATCCATATGGTTGGTGGGCTCGTCCAGAATCAGCAGATTAGGCCTGGTCTGGAACATTTTGCACAGAGCCAGGCGGACTTTCTCGCCGCCGGAGAGCTGCCCCAGCTTTTTCTCCACATCTTCCTGAGAGAAGAGGAAACTTCCAAGAGCGCTTCGCACCTGTTCCCGTACCAGGCCGGGATATTCCGCCCAGAAATTCTCCAGCACGGTCTGTTCCGGGTCCACAGGGCCCTTCACGGCCATCTGCTGGTCAAAGTATCCCCATTCCACATTGGGACCAAAGGTAAAGCTTCCGCCCAGAGGGTTAATGATACCTGTGAGCGTTTTCAGTAAGGTGGATTTTCCGATACCGTTTTCTCCGATGATGGCAATGCGGTCTTTTTTACGAAGGGAGAGAGATACCTGGCACAGTTCGTTTTCATAGCCGATACTCAGCTTTTTGGCGGTCAGTACATCTGTATAACTTTCGAGTCTCGGCTCAAAGAGAGCATGAAACGCCCGGGTGTCAAAGCGTCTGGGCTTCTCGATTTTCACCATGTGTTCGATGACCATACGCTTGGACCTGGTGGCGGCGACTTTGCTGGGGGTGTTCTTCCATTTTTCAATCCAGTCTGTGAGACGCCGGATTTCTTTCTGCTGTTCTTCGTAATCCTTTTCCTGTTTGACCAGAGCTTCCGCCTTCTGTCTCATGAAGGCGGAGTAATTGCCGGGATATCGTTTTATCCTGTGATATTCGATTTCATAAGTTATGTCGATGACCCGATCCAGGAACATGCGGTCATGAGAGACAATGACGACTGCTCTGTCATAATTTTTCAGATAGCCTTCCAGCCATTCAATGGTAGGCAGGTCGAGATGGTTGGTAGGCTCGTCCAGAAGCATGATATCCGGTCTGCTCAGGAGCAGCTTAATGAAGGCTACCTTTGTCTGCTGGCCGCCGGAAAAGCTTCCGATGGGCCGGGCCAGATCCTCCAGAGGGAACCCGAACTTCTGGAACATAATCTCCATATCCTGTCGCCAGGTGTATCCCCGGAGTGCGTCCATCTGCTTTTGAAGACGATCATATTCATTCAGAAGAATCCGGTCGGATGTGGATTTCAGCTGCTCTTCGATTTCTTTCATTCGCGTCTCACAGGCAAAGATTGGAGCAAAAACTTTCTGAATTTCCTCCTCCACAGTGACGGAACCGTCGGTAAAGCTGACCTGGTGCAGAAAGCCTATGTGCTGCTTCCCGGACATGGTGATGCCGCAGCTTTCGTCGCTGTCCGGATTGTTCATTTTAATATCTCCGTTAATCAGTTTCAGCAAAGTGGTTTTCCCACAGCCGTTTCTGCCTACCACAGCGATCTTTTCACTGTCGTGAATCTCAAAATTTACGTCTTCCAATATAGTATCCGCGCCGTACTGGACCAGCGCATGTCTGATTTGATATCTCATTTTATAGCCACGCCTTTCTGCTACCTGTAAATTTCTGACCATAATAGCGGAAAAATAACTATGCTGTATGTCGAAACTACGGCAAAAGCTCATCCGCCATAAAGACGAATGGTGTCATCATAAAAACCGCGGCTGAACCGGCCGCGGCTGTGACAAACGGTAAAATTCGGAAATCTGCTTTTTATGTTAACATAAGTGAACCGGATGTGCAACATAAAATAATCGCATGCATAATTCTTTTTCGATGGGGCAAACTGATAGCGAGCAAAACAAAACGAATATTCATCAATGGAAATGTTTGTTTTGTCAGGATAAGATTGCGCTTACTAAAAAGAAAGGGAAGGCAGCCATGAGAAAGAATAGAAGGAACAATACCAAGAAAGAACGTATCATTATGATTGCCTCGTCCGTGTTTGTGCTATCTGCACTGACCATGACGGGGATTTACATGAAGTCGAATAACGCGGAGAAGCAGGATGACGGCTACATGATTGATTTTACGGCATTGGAAGATAATGTGGAAGATAAATTTCAGGAGATTGCCGATAATCAGGGAACGGAGCTGGATAATCATGAGGACATGGGGAACACGGCGGATAACCTGGTCAATGATATAGCAGAAGATATTAACAGCCTGGAAGATGATCTGGATTATATTCCTATGGAAGCCGGTTCCGGGCTGGTGACCATACCGGGTCTGACTGACGGAACCAACGAAGAAGTGGCAGATGGAAGTATGATAGATGGAAACGAACTGGAAAAGCCCGGGAAGGGGGCTGATTCCACAGTCACTCCCTCGCCTTCTCCCACTCCCGATCCTGAGCCTGAGCCCGAGCCGGCAACAGAGCAGAAGGAGGAAAGCAATGAGGATACAGAAGCAGTCTCCCGGACACTGCATTTTGCGGAAAGTGACGGCCTGCTTCGGCCAGTGAGCGGAGAGGTGCTGATTCCCTTCAGCATGGACAGCAGTGTTTACTTTTCCACATTGGATCAGTTTAAATACAATTCCGCATTGATGATAGGGGCGGCAGTGGGAGATACTGTCAGTGCCTGCGCGGAAGGGAAGGTGGTCGCAATCTTTCAGGATTCGGAAATCGGACATGCCATAACGATGGAATTGGGAGATGGATATAAAATCACTTACGGCCAGCTGGAGAATATCAATGTCGCACTGAACAGTTATGTGGATCGCGGGCAGGCCATTGCCACGGTGGCGGCACCTACAAAATATTTCAGTGTGGAGGGAAGCAACCTGTATCTGAAACTTACGGCGGACGGTACGCCGGTTAATCCGGAAGCACTCTTCCGCTGACAGGGCAAAATTCGACAAGGTTAAATATTCTGAAAATCCGACCGGATTTTATCCTTTGACGGGGATACCTGGCGATTGAATGCAGAACAGAGAAAGGTACGGGAATAAGAATGTATATTATCGGCGGACTCATAAAGACCATGGCCGGTGAAGATATTGAGGATGGATATCTCCGTGTCGGGGACGGAAAGATAACGGAGATCGGAAAACGGGATGAAATGTCATTTCATCCCGCTCCTCATGAACAGATAATCGAAGTCAGGGAAGGACTGATTATGCCCGGCATCATAGAGGCCCACTGCCATATGGGAATTACAGAGGAGAAGAAGGGGATGGAAGGGGATGACTGTAATGAGACAGTAAACCCCATCACCCCTTATCTGCGCTCCATTGACGCTGTGAATACCATGGACGCCGCCTTTGACGATGCGGTGAGAGCGGGAATTACTTCGGCCATGATAGGCCCGGGCAGTTCCAATGTGGTGGGCGGGCAGTTCGCTTTTCTGAAGACCAGAGGACGTCGGGTGGACGATTTGATCGTGAAGGCGCCGGCGGCCATGAAGGTGGCTTTTGGGGAGAATCCGAAAGTAAATTATTCCGGCGAAGGAAAAAGTCCTTCCACCAGAATGGCCATTGCGGCAATGCTGAGAGAAGAACTGTTCAGGGCCCAAACTTACAGCAGGAAAAAGAAAAAAGCACTTGCGGCAGGGGAAGATTTTGAAGAAGATTTTGCACAGGAATGCTGGCTGCCGGTACTGGATAGGGAAATTCCCTTAAAAGCACATGT
>JAAWLQ010000038.1 GCA_022797995.1 Lachnospiraceae bacterium | reverse complement strand
GGAAAACATACGATTGCAGCCACTCCATTTGTCGCAAGCCACGATAATGAGTGCATAATAAACGCAAGATCAGCCTTCGACTTTGGTGCAAGCACACCCGCGGGAGAAAATCTTTCATCATTGATAAGAATAGGATTATCGTCTCCCTCCCACTTAATCGAATATGGTGGATTAGACACAATCGCCTCAAAAGGCTCATCGTCCCAATGCAACGGTTCAATCAAGGTATCTCCGTGTCCAATGTTGAATTTCTCATAGCCAATATCATGCAAGAACATATTGATACGGCAGAGATTATATGTAGTAATATTGATTTCCTGTCCGAAAAAGCCCTGCCGGACATTTTCTTTCCCCAAAATCTTTGCAAATTTAAGAAGCAGTGATCCACTGCCGCATGCTGGATCGTACACCTTATTTACATTTTTCTTTCCATGTACTGTAATTCTTGTCAAAAGTTCAGATACTTCCTGTGGCGTATAATACTCCCCACCACTCTTTCCGGCATTAGACGCATACATACCCATTAAGTATTCATACGCATCACCAAATGCGTCAATGGTATTGTCCTGATAATCGCCCAATTTCATTTCCGCAACGCCATTTAGGAGTTTTACCAGTTTTGCATTTCTCTTTTCTACTGTTCCACCAAGCTTGTTACTGTTTACATCAAGGTCATCAAACAAACCTTTTAAGTCATCCTCACTGTCATGTCCTTGTGCAGAGCTTTCTATATTTCGGAACACCTTTTCAAGCGTTTCGTTCAAGTTCTCGTCCTGTGGTGCCTTTTCCCTCATATTACAGAACAGTTCGCTCGGCAAGATAAAATAACCCTTTGTATCAACCAATTCTTCCCTTGCAGGCTCTGCATCACTATCCGAAAGATTAGCATAATCAAAATTGACATTCCCTGCCTCAATTTCTCCTGCATTTACATATCTGACAAAATTTTCAGAAATATATCTGTAAAAAAACATACCTAACACATATTGTTTGAAATCCCAACCGTCTACGCTGCCTCTAAGGTCATTCGCCATATTCCATATGGTACGGTGAAGTTCTTCCCTCTCTTGTTCCTTTTTGTTGTCAATCATTGGACAACCCCCTTGCAAAATTTTCCCAATTAATTTTACTACAAAATATCCAAATTGTCATTTGAATTCGTTTTAAAATTGCATAAACTTCATAAATGGGATAGATACCCTCTGCCCCATTCCAATTCTTATAATATGTATATAATCTCCTCTCTCACAATTTCTTCTGCCCTCGCCCAAATATTATTCATTTTCCTGCCCCAAAGCATCTGATCCTGCGCCTTTAACCGTTCCGTCACACTTTCCCTCTCCGCCATCTGCTCTACAAGCAAATCAAATCTTATTTCTGCCCGCTCCTGTATCATAAGCAGATGTTCCTTTAATTTGCCTGACAACAACAATCCTGAATAAATTCCCCGCCTATGGTTCTCCAAGTATGATTTCCGCATCAACCCGAACTTTCTTAACTCTCCCTCCGGCTCCGAATCAGGTATTAGGTTCGGGATCAAGTAATCACCACATTTCTCATATGTCAAATTCATTGCCTGCTCCTCTCCTTCCGTAAAAATTTACATTTCCTGTTGCCACCGCTTACTTTTTTCAATCTTCCCCCTTTCCGGCATTTCCCTCTGTCTGTTATGCGCATCCGTCTCTAATCTTGCTTCTTCCAGCCGCTGTTTCATAGTTTTCGGCGCAAGCGATTTTACAAATTCAACAAACGCCTCCCCAAGTCCTTTTGATGCCACAAACCGCTTTAATTTTTCCACTTGGTCAGTAAGAGCAGCTATCTTTTTCTCCAGACTGGAAATCTTCTTTTCATACTTTTCCAAAAGATGGTTTCTTGATACCGACCTGTTAAAAGCATCCAGCAGCTTATTCCAGTCGCTTTTCTTTACTTTGACATATTCCTCTCCGCCGAAAAAATTTGTCATCGGAACAGCCGCACTTTTCATGTTTTTTGTTTCTGCCGCTGCTTCCTTTGAGATCATTTTTAAAGTTTCCGCCCTTAAATCATGTTTGGCAAGAACCTCTTTTGCCGCTTTTTCCTTTGCCTCCGTTTCCTCAATCTGCTCCGTAAGTTTCTGCGCCTGCAAAACCAGCTCATCATTATGTGCTTCCATTTCCTGCATCTGTCCGCAGAGTTCCGATGTCCGTTGCGCCAAATCGTCATTCTGCCGCTCTAATGCTTCATTCTGCATATCCAGCGCCACTGCCTGCTGTTCCAGCTCCTCCACTTCACGCATATCCGCTTTATATTCCGGCAGTGACAGATTATCACGCTGTATGCCGAGGACTTCTATCTCGATCCCCTGCTCCCTGCACAGCTCCGTCAGATACTCTCTTTCCCGTTTCTGCCATGCTACCGTTTCATTCTGCTTTCTGCTGACCGCCTTTGCAAATCCCATCTGTTGGAATGCTTTTGTCAGACTGTTGCGCGTCCTCATCCCGTTTTTATATCCATGCGCCACCGGAATATAATCTATGTGCAGGTGCGGCGTTGCCTCGTCCAAGTGCATCACGCAATTGAACAGATACAGATTCGGATTGCGCTCCTGAAAAGTCCTTGCATACCGTTCCAATACTTCTATCGCCGCTTTTGCCTCCTCTGTCAGCGCCCCGTTTTCATCTACTACCGAAGTATCAGTTTTTTTGCCTATCTGCACGATATTTTCATAAAAGGGCTTTTCCTTGTTGCCGGAATTTTCTATCTCTTTCAGATAATCGTCTTTCTGCCTGTCCTTACGTTTCTGCGCCGCATTATAATCCCGAAGCGCCTGTCCGAAACATTTCTCATAAGCATCTTTTAGGGATTCCTGTATGTAAGTCCGGTTCCAAGCTGTTCTTTCCGGCACCACATTATTACAGATAAATTCCCTGTTGTTATGTGTAAGATGCCCTCTCCCCTTTGGAAAAGAAATTGTTTTTGCTGCCAACGAATCACTCTCTTTCTCATATATTTATATATAAGGACTAACTACGGTTTTGTTACTTTTGTCAAAAGTAACGCCTTATTACTTCTGACGCATACGCATCAGAAGTAAGGCGCCCTGCGGGGCTGATGCCGCAGATGCAGCGGCATGGTCTGCCATAAAACCCATCCGGCAGACTGCTCATTCCGGCAAAATACCGCCGTCATTCGCTATGGGTGGCGGTGCCGGATAAAACTTTTCGGCACCGTTCCATAGGCTTCCTTTTCGAAATTGGGTACCGAATTTAAAAATTCGGTACCGCCTATTCGCCCATTGCAAATGCAAACGCCATCATGTCCTCGGACAATTCCGGCTCCTGCATCTGCTCCATACCATTTGCCTTATCCATTTCCAGCGGATCAGCCATACCAGCGGAAGAAGAAAAATCGTAATTTCGAAAGCACTTCTCTATTCGCTCCGTCAGATCCTCCTGCAGCCTTCGAAGCTTATCTTCCAACAGCCCCTCCAGAAGTTCCTCTACCTTTCTCAAATCCTGTTCTGACTGTTTTGACTCGACACTTGAACACTCACTTGCAGCCGCCCCATTCTTACCGTCAAGAACTGCCACAAACGCATCAGAAAGTATCTTCCCGTAAGAACCGTCTTTTCGTGTCACGCCCTGTAGATATTCCCATGTCCTGCGCTGGTTTTCATCTTCCATGCAGAATTTTGCGTTGCTGCATTTATAGGTCTTCTTCATTCCATAACCTCATTTCTATACTGCCTGTCTGCGCTGTTTCTGCATTGCAAGGTACTCATCTTTGGCATTGGCACAGATGTCCTCAATAAAAGTCACATTCCCTTTTGAAGCCATATCGCTGTAATGCCTGAGCAGACAGCCACCTCCGCCAATCACATAAAGATGCATCAGATTTTCTTTATATCCATAATCAATTAACCTAATTAAAATATCTCCCGCATACCGTTCCGCAATCCGGCTGACTATCCCCGCCATGTTACCCGTCCTGCCCTGCAAACCGTTTATCAGCATCGGCTCGATCATAATCTCCGGTACGCTTTCCCCTGCTGATTTGGATAATTCCTTTTGTATTTCCTTCATGCTGATAGAAACACCGAATTTGTCCGTCACAAGGCTTTTCTCCAACGGTCTGCCGTCCACAATCTGCATCACGTTCATTGTACCGTTTCCAATATCCGCTATCATGTTGAAGCCTTTCATCGAACCGGCACTGCATACCGCCGCAAATCCCTGCGGAAATACTTCCACTCCGCACAAATGCACCCTGTAATTCTCTTTGCGGAACGAGAAGAACAGCTCCTGTTCCTGCATCAGATATTTCTTAAAATCCGCCGCCTGACTTTTCGCCCAAGCAAACGGAAGTCCAGCCGACAGCACCACTTTTGCTTCATGAAGGCCTCGGGATTTCAGTTCCTCCGCCAAGCCTGCCAGCGTAAGAATAAAGAAGTCCTGCGAATCGGTCTTGTTGCCCTGATAAATCAAATGGTTTTCTCCGATTACATAATACTTATCTTTATATTTGATATAATTCATACTGACTATCGGTTCTTCCTCAAAATATTCCACGCCTGTTCTGAATACCCTATGCGCTGTTTTTATGTTGCCGTAGCCATGATCCAATCCGATAATAATTTTAGTGTTGTTATATTTCTGCATCATAAATGCCCTCCATGTTGTTAATACCCATCTCGCCGCCAGATGTTCTTTTACTCCTGAAAAAATAGTCAACTTTATAGTTACTCCAACAACCTAATCTGTCTCCTAAATGCTCCTGTTTCCAGCAGGGGCATTTCCATTCTGCCCGATTTCTAATAACTGCCTTATCAGCTCCATCAGTAATTTTTCATCTTCCGTATTCCCATCTTTCAGATGTACCAATATCCGCTCTAACACTTTTGCAACCCTGTTGGACATATAATTTCCGACCGTTACCGTTACTTCCTGCCCTAGAATGGCTTTTCGATAATAATCTCCTTTAGGAAGCCCCGATAGGATAATCCTCGCCTCCACTTGGGCTTTTTCTTCATCACTCAGCCAGAATGCGATTGTATTACGGCGAAACCTCGCTTCACGCTTACACGCCACTTTCCTCACCCCTCTCCTTGTGGCAGAGGGCATCGATCCTGACCAGACCACCTTCAGTCCCAGAAGTTCCCTTGGCTGGGACGCCATAGGCATCACCGTGAAAAATCAGCATCCCGTGGAAACCATGCAGTTTATGAATTTCCTGGCCAGCGAGGAAGGACAATATCTTTTGATGTGGGGTGTGGAAGGTGTCCACTGGGATATGAAGGACGGAAAGCATGTTCCCCGTCCTGAGGTGCTGGAAGGCTTTGCCAACGACTGGGGCGGATACAGCAGGGAAACCGGCATCCGCAAGTGGACCTGGTTCATCAACAATGGCTATGGCAGTGACGGCACACCCTATGACCTGGTGACGAAATATGAAAAGGATGCCGTCAGCACCCATGCCATGATCTCCATGGCAAATTCCAACTGGGATACCGCTCCCTACGATGACATCGGTCCCACCGCCGGCACACCGGAGGCCCTGGCCGAGCAGAAAATCACAGACATCATCGATACCGCCTTTACCAATATGATTTATGCGGAATCCGAGGAGGCGGCGGAAGCGCTTTATCACGCTATGATCCAGGAAATCGACTCCAATCAGGCCGCGGCAGTGGAAGCAATTTACACAGAAAAATATAATCAGCATCTGGAATTGTGGAAGTGAGGATAAAACAAAATGCGACAGATCATAAACTGGAATGAGGATTGGAAATTTTGCCTGGACGATCAGGCCTGCTTTGCCACATATTCCTATGATGACATCCAATGGCGATCCCTTGATCTGCCCCATGACTGGGACTCGGAACTGGAGCTTTCGAAGGACGCCCCATCCGGAGCCGGCGGTGGTTATGCCGCTGCCGGTACCGGATGGTACCGCAGACATTTCGAAATGAGCCCCCTGCCCAGCGGCGAGCGGATTTTCATAGCATTTGACGGAATTTACATGGACTGTACCATATACCTTAACGGACAGCGGGCGGGAAGCCGTGAATACGGCTATAATGCCTTTCAGGTAGATATCACGGACAAGCTCCGGAAGGGCGAAAACCTGCTGGCGGTACGGGTGGACAATTCTCATCAGCCCAACTCCCGCTGGTACACCGGCTCCGGCATCTACCGGAATGTATGGCTCGTGAGAACCGGTCTCCTGCATATTGATTTCGGGGGTGTGCGGTGTTATACGGAAGGGCTTTTTCCCGAGAAAAATCAGGCGTCGCTGTCAGTGCGGACATTTCTGAGAAATCACGGCCAGGAAAAAAATGTCGTATGCCTGCGACATGAAATCTTTGATGAAAGCGGAATGTCGGTCTCTTCCTCCGTCTCCACCCTGTCCGTCCCCGGAGGCGGACAGGAGGAAAGTCTGATCCGTTTCTCCATAGATACGCCAAGGCTTTGGAGCAATGAAGATCCCTTCCTGTATACCCTGGTCACTACCGTTACATTGAATCACATGGAAGTGGACAGGATATCCACTCCCATAGGAATCCGCACCGCACTTTTCCATCCCGACAAGGGCTTTTTGCTGAACGGCAACCCTGTAAAAATCAAAGGGATGTGCCTGCACCATGACTGCGGACTCACCGGAGCGGCAGGACATATGGAAATCTGGAAACGGCGGCTGACGGCACTGAAGGACATGGGCTGCAACGGAATCCGATGTGCCCATAACCCTCCTGCCGCAGAATTCCTGGATCTTTGCGACCAGATGGGATTTCTGGTGGTAGATGAAATTTTTGACGAATGGCTGACGGTGAAAAAGAAAAGCCCGGACCCGGCGGATGAAATCTCCTATGGAACCGGGTGCTTCTTCGGCAGATATGCCGAAACCGAATTGTGTTCCATGCTGCGAAGAGACTTCAATCATCCTTCTGTGATTTTATGGAGCATTGGAAACGAAATACCGGAGCAGGCTTCCCGGGAGGGTGTAAAAATATTGCAACGCCTTCAGGATATCTGCCACAGGGAAGATCCTTCCCGGATGGTTACCTGCGCCTGCGACAATATCACTGCCGCCGGAGCCTCCTGCACCCTTCGGGAATTTGAAAATACTCTGGATGTGGTGGGGTACAATTATGTGGGACGCTGGCGAAAACGGGCGGAGACCTTCTATGAGGAGGACCGGACACTGTATCCGGAACGCCGCTTTCTGGGTTCCGAGAATCCGGGCGCAGGCGGCCTGCGGGGAGATTATAGCGATAAGGGCTTTCGGGATTCCTTTCAGGCCGTCCTGACCCACCAGGCTCTGTGGCGCTATACGGCAACCCACGACTTTGTGGCAGGCGATTACCTGTGGACAGGAGTGGATTATCTGGGCGAATCCCGCTGGCCTTACCGGGGAGCCTCCTTTGCCCCTCTGGATACGGCCTGCTTCCCCAAGGATTCCTTCTATTATTTCCGCTCTCTCTGGAACGAAAAGGAAATCACGCTTCACCTGCTTCCCCACTGGAACTGGAAGGGCCAGGAAGGCATATTCAAGCAGATCATTTGCTATACAAACTGCGACGAAGTATTTCTTTACTGCAATGGACGTCTGGTAGGACGGCGGGCATATGTCTGTCCCCGCTATGGACTGGAGGATGAGTGGATCGACGACAATCGGTCGCCGACCACCAACGATCTCCATTTAAGCTGGGACGTGCCCTACGAGGCCGGAGAGCTTCGGGCGGAAGGCTTTCGGAATGGAAAGCTTGCGGCAGTCCGGGTAATTTCCACCACCGGAGCCGCCGCAAATCTTACCGCCTGCCCTGACAGGACGAATCTGCATCCGAAGGAGCTGACCCTGATCGAAATATCCTGTACGGACGGGCAGGGGCGTCCCGTGCCCGACGCCTCCCTTCCCATCCACTGCCAGGTGGAGGGCTGCGCACACCTGACAGGCATGGATGGCGGCGATCCCCGGGATCTGTCCCTCTATGGAAACGATACCCGGAAAATGCTGGCGGGCCATCTGCTGGCCGTAGTACAGGCGGACCGGGTGGGTAGGGCGCTGGTCACCTTTTCCGCGGAAGGCATTGCGGATGTGACCGTTACACTTCAGATCCACCCAGCCATTCCCACTTCCAGGGTTTGAAGACAGGTAACAGTTCAATGCCCTGTTTGAACTGTTACCATAAAAACGCCTTCGCGGAACCACCTGTAAAAAGTAACCAGAGCTTCCGCACTCATGGAACTTTCCTATAGTTACGCTTGAAAACCACCGCTTAAAGTGATACGATAAAAAAGTCCTGTCAAGGCTTTTCCATAAAGCTGAGCGATAAAGCATTGCTATCGGAAAGGAGTGTAATTATAAATGAGCTATATTCAGCATAAATCAGAAGAATCTCTGGAAGATTATCTGGAAACCATACTGGTCCTGAGCAGGCGCCTTTCCGGAGTCCGTTCTATCGATGTGGCAAACGAACTGAATTTTTCGAAGCCCAGCGTAAGCGTCGCCATGAAGAACCTGAAAAATCGCGGGTATATCACCGTGGGAGAGGATGGATATATCACCCTCTCCGATTCGGGGAAGGAACTGGCGGAAAGTGTCTATGAGCGTCACACATTACTGACCGAGTGGCTGATACATCTGGGAGTAAATCCTGAAATTGCCGCCCGGGATGCCTGCAAAATGGAACATGACATCACTTCCGAGAGCTATGAAGCCATGAAGAAATGTATTAAGTCCTTTTTGGAAGCAGACCAAAATTTGTGAAAAGAGCCTCCGGCAGTTGTGCCGGGGGCTCCGCTGATTACATCAACTTATCTGTCCTCAGTCATCCAGTCTCCAATTCTCGCTGTGTGCTTCAATCACCGATATGACCGTATCCTGGTCCACCGGTTTGAACTCAATTTTCCTGTATTTTTCCTTCCAGGCCTGTATTTTCTGCAGGCCCTCCTCATAGGAAGCGACTTCTGTATTATAGTCACTGTCAGTCACATCATAAGTATACTTATCAACTATAACTATAGGTGATGGATCAATCGTCTCCACCATCTCAAAATTATCACACACATATACGGATGACCAATCGGTACCATCCTCATTTGTTCTGGGTATTATAAATATCAGCTCAGAAGCTTTCTCCCCATAGCCTGCCGCATCAGCTTCACAAACAATAAATGGAATGTCAACTATATCACGAAAGCTTCTTATCGTCAAAATTCCACTTTTCTCCTCGGCGACCAGTTCCGGTATTCCATCTTCATCAAAATCATGCAGATCAAATGCCACATACCATGTTTCAGGGCTCAGTAATGCACGGGCATAGTACTCTTCCCAGGTATCTCCATTCAACCGCATCAGAATATCCATATTCTCTTCATTACTCTGAACCGTCTCCGTCTCCGGCGGCACCTCCACACTGGGAACCGTAACACTTTCCTGCGTATTCTCCATGCTTTCCCCGGCGGGCTCCTCTTCCTCCGGCTGCGCTGCCATATACACGCTTCCCGCCACGATGCCTGCCGCTCCTATTCCGATTATTCCTGCCGTAATCTTCGCCTTCGCAGATGCGGCCGCAAGCTTCCCCATCAGCGTCTTCGTCCCGGCTCCGCCTGCGGCGGATACGGCCGCGGTGACAGAACTGTTTACCGCTGCTGTGACAGTAGCGGGAACCGTACAGGCCAGCACGTCCTCGTTGAAAAGCAAAAGCAGGAACGGCGCCACACTGTAAAGTTTCGTACCCTCTTTCTCCTCCAGCTCCAGCACACCGATCTTTATCCTGGCTTTGGCCCTTGACAGGTTCGTCTTGACAGTGTTCTCCGGAATGCCCAGCTCCTGAGCGATTTCCGACTGCTTCTGCTCATTATAATAATAAGCAATGATACAGAGCTTCTGCATTTCCGTGAGCTGGGTCTCGATAATATTCCTGACAAGGCGCTGCTTTTCCCTGTCCTGCATGACCGATTCCGGGATGATATTATCATCCTCCGCAAGATTTTCAAGGGTGTCATCTTCCTCCGGCAGGAGCACATATTTTTTATTCTTTTTCAGCCATGCATAGCATTTTCTGACTGCAGTTTTCCCGGCCCAGGAAAGGAAGCTGTCCTCATTCTCCAGCTTTGTAATATTCCTGCTGATTTCCACATAGGTATCCTGCATAATATCACAGACTGCATCTTCCACATTGTCATTGCCCCGCATGGTATTATAGATACAGGTATAAATGTATTTACTGGATTCCTCATAGAGCTGTGTGAAGGCCTCCCTGTCGCCTTCCCTGCATTTTCTTACCGCCTGTTTTAACTCTGCTGTCGGTTCCATATATCCGCTCCCTCATAAGTATTTTTTATTTCTTCTTTTTCAGGAAAAGAATTTACTAATAATAATCCGCCGGACAGGCAGGCACGATGCTCCTGTCCCAGCTCATGCCGGTTATAGCCCCATAAGTGTCGTCGGACAGCAGGTAAAAGGCCCTGAACCCTGATTTGTCATTTGCCTGTACGTCGATAATGTACCAGTTCCCGTCGATGCAGACCTCATTCCACTGATGGCTGGGATTCGTGGCGTATTCGTCCGCATGGACAAAATAGCAGCCTATCCCCATGGCATCACACAGAGCTTTCATTGCCTTGGCGTATCCCGAGCACTGGGCCTCATAGTAGACCAGAGCCCCCCAGGCCGTATCGGCCCGATTATATCTCCAGTCCGGTGCAAACTCACAGATACTGCACAGATAATCATGGGCGGTTTCCACTTTGTCATAGTCGCTCATGGCAGAGAAATCATAGTTGTTGAGGTAGGCCTGTACCGCGTCGGCCACCTGGTCCAGCTCCGCCTGTGACAGCTTTGTCCCATATATGCTTCCCGGGCTGTAATTTCCCGGCGGGTAAGACCTTGCGGGTGTCTGCGGCTCAGCCGGGGCGGCCGGAACATCTGGGACGGTCTGGTCCGGATTCGCAGATTCTTCCTTTGGCTCTTTCGTGGACTCCTGCATTGCCGCTTCCACCACTTTCCTGTCCACAAAGAAGTATGCCACCGGCAATACCCTGTCTCCCTCTTCATCGTAAAGGTATTCGTCCATGTACTGTTCCCCGTCCATGGTCTCCCAACACATAAAAGCCATATGATCCTGCTGAAAATTCATTCCCATATATCCGTCCAGCCTGTATTCGGATACACTCTCTATGGCGTACCGATTTACCGCCTCCTCTATCTGCGCCTCCAGTTCCACCGGCTCCGGCGACGGGCTTTCCGCCTCCAGGTCAATGAAATACGCTTTACTGTTGTCCGCCCCGTCCACATAATACAGCCTGCTGTTGAACAGGTTCATGACCAGCGCATCCGTCTCGACGATAACGCTTTCCCCGCTGCCGTCAAGCCCCATGGCACGGATGGAATATTCCTCGTTTTCCACTCCCAGATAATAAATTCTGTCCTTGTACAGGGTAGGCATGTAGGAGCAAATCTCATTGATCCTTGTCATCTCCCCGCCCTCCCGGGGCACACTGTAGAGTGAATGCTCCCCGGAATTCAGAGCAAAATAAACCGTATCTTTGTAAACACAGGGCGTCACAATTGGCTGGTCAACCAGAACGGTCTCTTCCATACTGTCCAGCCCGATTTTCCTCAGGCTGCCGTCGGAGGTATCCATGAAATACAGCTCTCTGTCCGCCGACATCAGGTATTCCACGCCGCCTTTCCGGATTTCGGTGACCTGGCCGCTTTCCGGGTCTATCTCTACGATCGAGTCCTCCTGTGCGTTGTTGGCATAAATCTTCCCATCCACCAGATTCAGCTGGAGGCAGTAGCCGTCCACAAGCTTGTCGGACATGCCTGTCTTCCTGTCAGTCCTGTATACACAGTTGTCATATCCGTGGTAGAGGTAGAAATAATTGTCATCCTCCAGGAACAGTCCGCCGCACATGATGTTTCCTGCGGTGTTGCCATACACGGTGGTGTCCGGTTCCGGGGGTTGCGGTTCCGGACTTTCCGTTACTTCCGGTTCCTGCGATATTTCCGATTCTCCCGACGCTTCCGATGCCTCCGGTTGATTTTCCGCCGTGGTATCTCCCTGCGCTTCTCCTGATATGGCTTCCACGGAAGAAGTCTCCTCTGTGGAAGTCTGCGCCTCCGCCAGGGCATCTTCGCCGGATGCGCTGGCGGGGGCATTGCCGCAGCCTGACAGGGCCGCTATCAATGCGATTTCCAGTATAAATGTGATATATTTTTTCTTCATAGGCCCCTCCTCAATTCTTTGCCTTTATTCTATCTGATTATCCATTCAAAAGTCCCTCGACCTTAGTTGGTACCACGATGATATGAGATTCCGCAAGATAAGGATATTTCGAATACTCCCTTATCTGTAGCCCAAACCATTCTTTTACAACCAGGCCATATGTACCGGCATTTTGCGTGTCAATCTGTGTATACGATATAATCTCTTTCTCCAGATCCTCCATATCTACATTTTCCGGCAATACATTTTCCTCCTGCAGATATTCCAGTGTCATGTGGAGATATTTCTTTGCCATGTCTTTATGCTTATCGTCAAACTGCATATCGATTTTTACTTTTATTTCAAAGTTATTCTCTTTGTTGTCCCGATTTCTATAAACAAATGTTCCTACTCTCATCCATTCACCCCTATAGGTATGTATTCCGTGGCTGTCAACAAGCAGGGTTTCCGGATCGCTCTCTGCTGAAACAGCCTCCCGATTTTCGAAATAATCAATAACCTGCTCATCTCTGTCTAAAATATATTCTCCTATATTTGTGCGTAATCCTCCTATATCCGGTCCTGTCCCGGCATCTCCTATACATGCTTTATAGTCATCATAGCTGTCGAACTCTTTATAAGTGATTTCCGGCTGTTCTATCTTGCAGAATACTCTGTCAAGCTCCGCATACTTTACGATATACTTCCAGCTCTTTTCCACCTCCACTGTCAGCCTGACGTTTCCCGCATCATATACCGTACTTGTTGCTCCGGTTCCCACAGCCTCCATCAATCCTGCCGCCAGGTCCTCACCACTTTTGTATTTTTCCTTTAATTCCGTATTATCCGCCGCCTGAATAAAGGAGTACAGAAGCTTCACGCTTTCATCCTCTTCGCTTAATCCTTTCTCCGGATGAAACTCATACCTGACACTCATTACGGTATCAACAGCCCCTATGCTGCTGTCATACATGGAGTATCCAATACAGGCTATCCTGTACCTATTTTCCAAAACCGTATATTCTAAGTCTAAATTATAAGCAAACTTCTGGTTTTCTGTCAATCCATAAGACAATCCGCTGTCTGTAAATCCTGCGATGATGTCCTCCATCCTGTCCGCCTGATAAGCTTCCAGCTCTTCATAGGAAGTAATCTCCGTGCCCTGTCCATTCCACATTCCGCCGGCTCCGCCCTGAGAAGCGCTCTGCCCTGTGCTTCTCTGCTCTTCCCGGGTCCCTGCGCCCTGACTGGTAACCGTTTCTTTGTTCCCACATCCTGTCAGCATCATCGCCGCCATTACCACTACTGCCCATCTTTTCATGTTCTTCATTCTGTCTTCCTCCTGAAATTTATCTTCTCATTTTTCCAATCTTTCCGGCTTCCATTTCCTGTTCTACCAGGCCACAGTCTCTATCATCCCCATGTCTTCATTCCAGCCTTTCCGGAGTGGCCGATACCGTCATCCCGTTTCCCAATACCAAACCTGCCGCAAGCAACAACATCATCATTTTCTTTTTCATAGTGTTTTCTCCTTTACTGTGGAATTTTCATTCAGGCTTTTCCCTTCCTGCTGTATAAGGGAGCTTTCCTTCTTCGGAAAGGTTTCACTTTTTTCAAAATTTTTGTGAAAATTTTTTCTGATTTCAATTTTGGCCTTTTCCGTGATGAAAATCCCCTGAAACTGTTCCTGCTCCAGGACGCTTCCTGTCACCTGCACCCACTGCCCCTTTTCTATGAAAATATGGTCCTTTACCGCCTGTCTGTCCGTTGACAGAATCAGGTACAGCCCCTCTTTCCCCTCCAGTAAAAAAATGCAGCATTTCTCAATCATGGTCGGCTCTCCCCGCACAGTCCCAAATATCTCCATCCTGTTTTTCTCTCCTCTCCGGAACTCTGTTCCTGCTTCCTGTATAAGAGAGCGCCTGACATGGCAAAAGGTTTCACCTGAATATTATATTTTTAAAATATATTCACTTTATTACCTCTATGGATTATAACGCACGCTTTTATTCGGTGCAATAGTAATATATATAATATTTTACCCATATAATATGTAGAGAATGTGCAACATTTTGTATTGATACTAAAATGAATGTAGATTTCAGTTATCCGGAGGGTTGGGAAATGATTTCATATGAACCATTGTGGTCTACCATGAAGAAACGCGGCATCACCAAATATCAGCTTATCTATCATTGGGGCATCAGCAGCAATACTTTAAGACGAATAGGACATGGAGAGCCCATCAGCTCCACTACCCTGAATGAATTATGTCTGATTCTGGACTGCAGCGTCCAGGATGTCCTGCAATTCAGCGCCACGGAGGAAGAATTGTCCTCCCTAAACCGGCGGAAAGAAGAAATCGACAATTTCAGAAAAAAGAGGCGAAAAAAATAAGCCATGCAAGCCGGCTGTGGTGCGGCCGCTTGCATGGCAGGGTCACGTATTACCAGATCAATATATGGAACTTTTTACCGGGGTCCTGTCGCATCTTCTGCCATCCCTTCCAGCTCCTCCGGGATTTCAATCTCATGGTAATTGCAAAAGCTTTTTACCATGATGCTCAGCCTTCCATTCACCTTTTCCAATGCTGTGGAGCCATTGTCGCAAAATCTTCTGCAGCTCTCTCTCATGTAACTCTCATACAAAATGTCCTCCGACCTGAAGAACTCCCACCATAGTCTGAAAAGCAAGGGACTGATTTCCTCATCCTCCGCCACGTCCGCAAGGTATAGAAGCAGAGGAATGTGAAGTTCCATAAGCCCCTTCTCCTTTTCAGGAAACGCCGGGAATGCATCGAATACATCCGTCAGATATTGCACTGCCGAGCGCAACAAGACACACTGCTTATCGCTACAACGGCCCCGGATGCTTTCCACATATGCCGTCACGCCTGTCTCCGAGAAATTTTGCATTTCAAAGCCGGTGATATACTTCCTGTCAAGCAGCATCATAGCCTGTATCAGGCAATTCCGGGCGGTACCTCCCTTCCGCTGCTCCTTTGTAAAGGAAACGCTTTCCGTAAAGAACTCCGAGGCCAGCAGTTCGTTCAGCAGTACTGCCAGATCTGTCCCGGCTTTTTCTCTGTCAGGCTGGGCCGGGACACGGGATGCCGCTGCATTTAGTTTGCGAAACATTTTCTTTATCCGGTCACGCGTTGCCTTTAATGCCCCGACTATTATGGTTATACTGTTTCTGCGCATGGATATTTCTCCTTCCGTCAATAAAGGGATTCTTGCTTTGCCTTTATACAAGAGAGACGAAAAAATTGGAGAAAGTTTCAGAAATAAAAAATTTTTGGCTCTTATTGGCAAAAATTAAAGATATAACTTATTTTTTATTGCTTAATACTGAATTTTGTCATATACTAAGTTACATGCCGACCGAATTTATTTTAGGAAAAGGAGGTAAAAATGAAGAAAGACTATCTGTTATTCGTAGATGAAACAAAACCCACCCTACATAGCACTAGCTTCTGTTTTGCTGGAATTATAGTTGAACGAACCTACTATGAAAAAACTTTAATTAAAGATGTAACCAACCTGAAGATCAGCCATTTTGGAAAATCTGATATAATATTTCACTTTTCTGATATGAAGAAGAATCGCGGAAATTTTTCCATATTACAAAATACGACATTGAGGAATAAGTTTTGGAAAGATTATGTCGCTTTAATTGCCAATGCTTCTTTTGATATTTTAGGTATCTATTTTGATGATAATAAAATGAGTTATCTTCAACATGGAAAGCAGAAAAACAACTATAATTGATGAGATATAAAGCGGGCTATAAAAATGACTCCTATTCGTTATACAAAACACTAAGTACAAAAATTTACAATGTTGGTACTGAATACGAGAATATTTTGGGAATTAGAAATATTTTATCATAATTATTGACAAAATAGCACATATTAGATATAATCCATATTACCATAATATTGGTGTGACCAAGAAGTATGGTAGCAGAAATGGTAGAGGTGTGACCTCGAAACGTGGACGCAATGGATGTCAAAATCGTGACCACCCGTCAAACGGGTGGTTTGCTCTGCGGCTATAAGCCGCTGTTACCGGCCAGCGCCTAAAGACGCTGGCTTTCACTTTGTTCAAG
>JAAWLQ010000037.1 GCA_022797995.1 Lachnospiraceae bacterium | reverse complement strand
AAAAAGCCAGCAGCACCGCCGCAATCACCAGGCCCAGCAGGCAGATCTCCAGGGTAAAATTTCCGTTGAAAATAATCCAGAGCAGAAAATAAATCAGGTACATAACTACTCTCCTTTCAAGTCTTATATTTTAGCACACTGAAATCCCAAGTAAAGCCCCTTACAGAAAAAACATAAAAAGGGACTGTGAAAAATGGGATCCTGTCAAAAAGCCCCAAAAGAAAATAACACCCTCAGGTATAGAACCTGAAGGTGTTATTTTCTTTTGGGATAATTTATGTGTTAAATAATCTCTATTCTCTCAAAATATCTGATCAGAATATCCGCACATTTGTCGATTCCCAGCTGTGATGTGTCCAGAATCATGTGATAATTATTCACATCCCCCCAGACCTTCCCGGTATGGCGGTAATAATAATCCGCTCTGGCTTTATCGTTCTGCTCCAGCGTCGCTTTGGCATCCTCATAGGACAGAACTTTCTGTTCCATAATACGTCGGATCCGGTCCTCCTTGTCGGCGCAGATATAAATATTGAATACATTGCCCTGGTCTTTCAGAATTTCGGAAGCGCAGCGGCCCAGGATAATGCAGGAATGTGCTGCCAGCTCCTTTATCAGTTCCACCTCATCCGCATAACTTTTCCCCTCCAGCTCATGCTCAATGTAAGCCTTGTCATACACTGGAATATCGAGCTTTTCTGAAAGTTCCTTTGCGATTACACCTGCGCCGGTCCCAAATCTCCGGCTGATAGTAAGTACCAGATTCATCGTCGTTCCTCCTCCCTTCCGCCCGGCTCGCCGCCTGCGGAAATAAAGCCGTTTCTGCCATCCGGCCGTCCCCTGCCGTAAGTATGGTCATATTCTGCCAGGAGCACAGCGGCGCTCATGGCATGATGGCCATCCGGCCGTTCCCTGCCATAAGTATGGTCATATTCTACCATGAGCACAGAGGCGCTCATGGCATGATGGCCATCCGGCCGTCCCCTGCCATAAGTATGGTCATATTCTACCATAGCAGCCGCGCTCTTACAAGTCCGCCGGGTTGCCAAGATATGACAGCCCGACCGCGCTATGCCAGCGACCCCATGGGATCCCAGGGCTCCAGCATAATCGGTTCGGCTTCGCATTCTGCCAGAAAAGCTTCCGGCAGATATTTTTTGTGAACCACAATCTGGTACATAAATTCGTCAAACCATCTGTCGCTCATAACATAATAGCCTTTTTCTCCGGCCTTCTCCCCCCAGCTGTTCTCCACACGCCAGCGGTTGGGCCTTCCTTCCTCGTCCAGATTCACCCCCTGGAATACCATGGCATGGGTCATCAGGCTCTCGCCGTAATCCAGACGCTCGGCCTTATTCAGGCCGAATTTTACATCCAGCAGCTCATCCAGCTTATAAAGGTCCAAATCCATTACGCCGCCTTCTCTGGAAGAATATTTTCCCACATCACAGCCAAACCACACGGGGGAACCATCCTTCAACTGTGCGATTGCCGCTTTTTTCAGCTCTTCGATCTCCAGATTCAGATAACGCACCGGGCGGCCTTCCTTTACATTGCCCAGGAATTTCACGCTGTAGCTTCTGTGATAAGGCTTGTCCGCAGTGGGCGCATTGATCAGACTGATATAATCCTCCAGCTTCAGGCCTATGTATTTCTCATAGAAAGCAAGGGGCGTCAGACCCGTATCCCGGATAAAGCCGCCGTCCTTGTCCTCCACCTCCAGGTCAAAAGTCTTCGGCGGCTCTCCCAGGCAGATACACAGAATCCGGTAGATTTCCTCCAGCATTTCAGCCTTTTTCTCCGCCAGCTCTGCTTTCGATGCTCCCTGTGCATAGGCCCCTCGCAGGCGGCAGGCGTCCTCCCGCAGCTTCACGGTCAATGCGCTGTTCATCTCTCTGGTAGAAGAGGAAGCCTTTGACTCCGGCATGGCATATTTCGGCACCACCCCGTATTTTCTCACCAGATTGCAGAGCATATCCCACTGCCCGCCATCATTCATGGGTGCGCCCAGCAGCCAGGAGATCAACCTGCCATTTGTAGGCTCATCCAAAGTCTCCAGAATACTCTCCAGAAAATAATTCGACTTCTCCAGCTTGTCATAGAACAGCATATAGTTCTGAGAAAGTTCAAAGGTCTCCAGATTCAGTTTTTTAATGATTTCAAAGCGGAATGTATTCAGCGCCGCAAACATCCAACAGCGCCCGCTCTGTTTCTGGTCTGTAATCGCTCCCTGTTTCAGGTTCACGGAAAAGCTGTGGCGGGTATTCCGCTGTGCTTCCCCGTTTTTCGCCGCCGCCCACAGTCCGTTTTCTGTCACGGCGTTCATTGCGACTCTGCAGGCTTTATCCGCACCGCACTTTTCCTGAAACTGTTCCAAAATTTCTTTCGTAATATTTTCACTCATTCCTGTGCCTCTTCCCGTAAACGGCTTCCCTGCCGTATCTTATATCCTCTTTCAGGGGTACCTGCAATGCTTTCGCTGCCATAATACGGCTTTTTCATGACCTGTTGCTATTTTTTACCGCCACTTTTCATAGCCCGTTGCTGCTTTTCACTGCCACTTTTCACAGCTCGTTGCTATTTTTTGCGTTGCTACTTTCCCATTGCCACCCTTCATACACTGGCCGCAGTTTTCACTCTGATATTACGGCCGCAGTCCCATGCCGCCTTCCAGAGTGAGGGTCTCACCCGTCATATATTTGAAATCTGGAGAGGCCAGCTGTACGCATACCCGTCCGATCTCCTGCTCCGCATCCCCGTAATGTCCCGCAGGCGGCATCTTCACATTCGCCTTGAAGGCATCCGGATAGGCCTTCTCAAAGTTCTCCAGCTGCGCGGTCCAGGCCAGCGGGCAAACGATATTCACATTGATGCCGTCCTTCGCCCACTCTGTGGCAGCCACACGGGTCAGTCCACGGATTCCTTCTTTTGCCGCCGCATAGGCACACTGTCCGAAATTGCCGAACAATCCGGCGCCGGAAGCAAAATTGATAACGGATCCTTTGGTCTCCGCCAGATGAGGATAGCAGGCCTTCATATAATAAAATGCGGCATAAAGCCCGGAATAGATAGCCAGATCAAACTGCTCGGTGGTATGGTCCTGAAGTGTCACCCCGGAGGCGGAAGCCTGCGCATTGTTGATCAGCACATCAATTCTTCCGAACTTCTCCATGGTCTGGCGCACCACCTCTTCCACAACGGCCTGATTATCTGCGCCTGCATTTACATCCGCCGCAACCGCAAGCACCTGAATGCCATACAGACGCTCCAGCTCCTCTTTTGCGTCCTCCAGCTTCTTCACATTGCGTCCGGTAATGACAATATTCGCGCCCTCCTTCGCATAGGCGGTGGCGATGCCGTACCCTATGGAACCGCACCGGCCGTCACTTAACACTGCGCGGCCCGCCCCCGTAATAATCGCTGTCTTTCCTGTCAGAAACCCCATTGATAAACCCTCCTTCATCAAATTTCATCTATCCGGCTTTTGGCCGAACAGCCACAAAATTTTACTGCCCGTTGCCGGGTCATTTCCGAACTTAAATATATCACACTTGAAAATTACTGTCAAAGCCAAATGGCCATCCATGCCATAATTGAATGATATTGAATGATATACATTAAATTGTAATCACGATATCTCTTTCCACACATGCGAGAGAGCGTATCGATTCTTTTCAATCAATACGCTCTCTCATACCTCGTTGTCCAATGGACTTTACCTCCTTTATTCAGTTGTTTTCTTCTTCCACTTCTACCTTTCGTGCGTTTCCACTCCTTTTGTACCCTGTGTACTGTAACGTTCTCAACTTTCAGGAATGCGTTACTTTCTTTGTGTACTTACCGCACCTTTTGTTTTGTACTGCCTTGTTGCTGTTATTTAATTGTCTTTGTGGAAGATGTTTTTCTTTCTCTCTTGCTGTAAATACAGTATATGATAGTCTTCCCTATTTGTCAATACTTTTTTTGAAAATTATTTTATTTTTTTATTACTTCCATTTGTTATCTTATTTTTCAGAAAATTCTGACATTTTCGTTCCCCTATACACTATTTTATATCACTATTTAAAACGGACATTCTCTGCCGTCTGTCTGATTTTAAGACAATAAAATAATGATGTCTGAATTTTTAACACCCTTCCCATAATGTCCATTTTCCCGACTCCTGCTTTTTCCTATAATAGAATCAAGTAAAGATTCTATATACACACAGTTCTTGAACTGCGAACCAAAAAGTATGTACTGGCAAAGTCCCCAGGGATACCAAAGGCAAAAATACTTTACCAAGGAGGAACAAACATGAACGAGATGACACACAAGGCCGGAAGAGCCGCTTTCGGAAAAGCAATCGATATCGCGCTTCGCCATCGGGCCAAAAACTGGGAACAGGATGCAGACAGACTCATAGAACTGATGCAGACTTATATGAGCAATGAAAAACTTGATTTTGATTATGACAGAGCCAGACATATGATCTGTGATCAAAATGGAACCCTGAACCATTATGTCCGACGGATTCTCACAGAGACAGATCCACATGTTCTGAAAACCACAGCCCTGAATCTGGGGTTTGATGCCTTTTTTCATGGGACCAAAACCATTCGAAAAATGCGGGAAATTCACCAGTGCAACATTCCATGGCTGATTCTCATGGACCCTACAAGTGCCTGTAACCTCCATTGTACCGGCTGCTGGGCCGCAGAATACGGGAATCGCCTGAATCTTACCTTTGAAGAAATGGACAATGTCATCTGCCAGGGTAAGGAACTGGGCATCTATTTCTACATGTATACCGGAGGAGAGCCTCTGGTCCGAAAGGCAGATATCATCAGGCTCTGCGAAAAGCACAACGACTGCGCTTTTCTGGCTTATACCAACGGAACACTGGTAGATCAGTCCTTTTGCCAGGAAATGAAGCGGGTAGGCAATCTGTATCTGGCCATCAGTCTGGAGGGTACGCCGGAAGTGAATGACCTGCGTCGGGGCAGTGGTGTATACGGAAAAGTTATGACAGCCATGGATTTGCTGAAAGAAAACGGCCTGATCTTCGGTACTTCCATCTGCTATACCTCAAAAAATATTGAAATTGTAACCAGTGATGAATTTATTGACCTGATTGTGGATAAAGGCTGCCGATATGCATTGTATTTCCACTATATGCCCGTAGGCAATCACGCCGCTCCAGACCTTCTGCCCACCATGGAACAACGAGTTTACATGAAGCAGCGCGTCAGAGATATCCGGAATATGACCACAGGAAAGGGACTGTTCACTATGGACTTCCAAAATGATGGGGAATTCGTGGGCGGTTGTATCGCCGGCGGCAGAAACTACTTCCATATCAATGCAAACGGAGATGCGGAACCCTGCGTGTTTATTCACTACTCAGGTGCAAATATCAGAACCCATTCCCTGCTGGAAATTTTGAAACAGCCTCTGTTCATGGCCTACAGAGACAATCAGCCTTTTAATGAGAATCACCTGCGTCCCTGTCCCATGTTGGAAAATCCGGAAATTCTGGAGCGGATTGTCAGAGAAACCGGTGCAAAATCCACCGACCTGCAGTCACCGGAAAGTGTGGAGCACTTATGTGCAAAATGCCATACCTATGCCAGAGAATGGGGAGCTGTTGCAGATAGAATCTGGCAGGAGGAACCTCATCGAAAAAGTGCTTACGAAAATTATAAACCCAAATCCGCACAGGGAAGCAATAAAACCTGATTTTGCCCGCTTCCTGCCGGATAAAAGGACGATAATGAAAAAGGAACACACAAAATCATTTAAAAAGAAACTAACTATAGGAATACTGCTTCTGCTTTTCATTTTATCTGTGATTTTTTACAGGGACTCCTGGATCAGGATTATGAATGGACTCCGGTTGGTGACTCCAGCGGAAATTGCTGTCAGTTCATTCCTTGCGGTCAGCGCCTATATTATAGAGGGAATGACTATCTTCTGCCTAATGCGTACGGTCATTCCCGGGGCTTCCGCCCTGGAGGGAATCCGCATTGCTTTTTTATGTGAGTTTTATCGTCTGACTACATTAGGAAATGGGGCAGGCATCGCGGAAATTCATTATATGCATAAAAAGGGAATTGAAACGGGAAATGCGGCTCTGCTCACCATGCTTCAATATATGTGGAAAAAAACCGCTATCTTTGTGCTGGGCGGTATCAGCTTTCTTGTCCTGTCTTCCGGTATCCACAGCAAAGCAATTTTGAGGGAATATTCCGTTTTCATGGCTTGGGGATTTCTGGGTACAATAGCTGTCATTACGGCATTCGGCTGTCTGATTTTTTCCGGCAGGATTGCCTCTGCAGTAAATTGGGAGCTGGATCGGCTGTCCGAAAAGTTTCCCTCCGGACAGAAGCACTTTCTTCGCTGGAAGGAACAGATTCTGCTGCTGAATCGATCGGGCAAATCTATTCTCGGACAGAAACGCGGGATGCTCTGCATCTTTCTGCTCCAGATACAAAAGCTCCTTCTATTCTACAGTATCCCCATGTATTTACTTTGGGGCAAAACATCTCTCACCGCCGTGGAATGCGCTGCGCTCATGGCATTGGTTTACATGCTTTCCGGGGTCATTCCGGCTCCTTCCGGAGTAGGTTCTCTGGAATTCGCATTTTTGCTGCTTTTCGGGAAATTTGCCGCATATGACACGGCGATTCCTGTGATACTGGTATATCGATTTGCCACATGGATTGTTCCCTTTTTGCTGGGCGGAATAGTGGCGGCATTGACACTGACAGGGCGAAAAACGGCGACATAACTATAGCTGTTGCAGCGGATGAACCCGGTTTGCTTTTTTAAATTTCACTTCTTTCTTTACAGGAAAGTCCCACATATTTTTCTCGTTGTCCATCGGAATTTACCCTTTCATTTTCTTCACTTTCCCTGTTTCACTCTGCTTATATATCTGTCAACTGTTATCAGTCTACCACACTTTTAAAGACTCAACAACAAAATAATTCCAGGCCTCTGGACAAAAAGGTTGTAAATGTGCTAGTATCTTGAATAGTGATAAAGCAAGGGCCAAAGGGATAGAATCATGAAAAAAGGCTGTAAAAAAATTGATAGCAAACTTATATTTTTGGCATGTATTTTTGTCATCGGATTATTAGCAGTCTTTCCCTATGGTGCACATCTTGATCAGACTTCAGAACAGGAAATACTATATTCTAATATTAAAGTATACGCACGTCTTTTAGGAGGAAACAATACTCTATATCAGAATTTGGATGCGGCCGACATCACTGATATAACAGAAAGTATCGAAAAAGATCACGGAATGGCAGTCTTTTATCCTATGGCATGGATTTTCGTCCTCAACAAAATATCCTCATATGCCGGAAATATTATCTGGCATGGATATATCTACATGCTGTCTTTTTGTGGTATTGTCGCCTTATTTTATCTTTTGTCTGATATTTATGACAAACGTCTTGTACCAGTATTCACCACATTGCTTTTTTTCTTTACCCCACGAATGTTTGCCGAAAGTCATTATAACAATAAAGATATAATACTGTTATCATTGGTGTTATGCATCGTTTTTTTCGGGTGGAGAACCTGTCAGAAAAAAACATGGATAAATATAATCGGATTTGCACTTGCAGGCAGTTTAGCTGCCAATATGAAGATTATAGGTGCTTTCATCTGGGGAATGACCGGGATATACATTCTTCTGTTCTTGTTGCACAGACGTCAAATCGATAAGAATATGCTTTTAAAGATCATAACCTGCATTTTATTATGGTTTTGTTTCTATCTATTGATTACTCCTGCATGTTGGACAGGCCTTGTGCAGTTCTGGCAATATCTGCTGGAAAGTGCCAGGAACTTTCGTTGGAATGATTATGTTCTTTTTGCAGGTAAAATATATGGCAAAAATACGACAGGTATACCGAAAACATATCTGCCAACCATGATTGTACTGACGGTTCCCATCGGTATATTGCTTCTGGCAGGAGCAGGGGTAATTTCCTTCCCGTTCTCACTTGTCAGGTCCCGCAGCCTGAATACTGATGGCATAAGGTATCTGTTCGTTATGGTACTTGTCTGTCTGATTCCATTGGGATATGCTGTCTTGTCAGGTACACCGGTATACAACGGATGGCGGCATTTCTATTTTACCTATACAGCCCTGTTGCTGTCAGCAGCCCAGGGAATTTCCTGGCTGCTGGACAGATTTGAAAGCTCCGGATTGCAGAAGTATCTGATTATTGCTCTGGGTACATATGTCTTTGTCCTGACGGCGGGTATTGCCATAGCTTACCCGCACGAGTATGCGTATTATAATATACTTGCAGGAAAAAATGTGATGGAACGCTATGAATTAGACTATTGGGATATGGCCTTCAAACAGGCCTATGAAATAATTTTGCCAGGACCTGATGAAGTGGAAACTCCAAACGAAAAAATCAGCATTGGAACCATCAGTAATCCTGCTTATTGGGGGCTCGAAGAACAGCTTACGGCTATCAGAGGAAAGCGACGTATGTATGTGGAGCTGTGCGCTGATTTCAGGGAGGCGGAATACCTTATCATCAATCCCACCTACGCTTTCATGTATGGTAATTCCGATTACGAATATGTAAAAGAAAACTATGTCTTAACAAATTCCATAACTTCCTATGGAAATGTGATATGTGAAATCTATCATAAATAATTTTTGAGGTGGCAAACTATTATGAAAAAGAAACCTGTAATCAGACTTATTATAAACCATATATCGCTGCTGACAGCGGGAGCCCTGTTAGGTCTCACTGCATTGCTGCTTGTCCATCTCCTGCCGGTGTCTCCCATGCAGGAACATGTCTACTGGTCTCTGGAAATGATAGAAAAGGAATTCAGTGATGAAGTATTGATAGACGGCTACCGCTCTACATTAACCGGAAATTTCACCGATTGTCTGATGTTGGAGCATGCTGTCTATTCTTCAGGGGAACACAGCCTCCTTGAACAGGTGCTTCATATGTACCGAAGCGAAAGCTATATCCCCCCGGATGGAGATGAGGATGGCTGGCATCCGGGAGATTCACTGAAAGATTATCTTACTGGTGCTCCTCAACTCCGGGAAGTAAGCTATTCCAGATACTGGCATGGATATCTGGTTTTCCTGAAGCCTCTCCTGCTGCTGACTTCATTTAATACCTTACGACTGTTCCAGTCCGCCGTCCAGTTAATTCTGGCCGGTTGGGTGGTAATGGCGCTCTGTCGGAAAGGGGCATATCCTCTGGCCAAAGCATTTCTGATATCACTCCCTTTCCTGTTCTTTGTGAGCACTTATGCGTCGTTGTCGTTAAGTATCTGCTATTATGTTCTGACAGCGACTATTCTCGTCCAGTTGAAAATGGATACCCTTTTGATCCGTCGGAAATGGTATGGGCTATTTTTCCTCATTGTAGGAATGGCAACTGTCTATTTCGATTTTCTGACATATCCATTGGTAACTTTGGTGTATCCCCTGGGAATATATTTATACTTCCACGGCTTCCAGGGTAAAAGTCTGAAAAAAGATGTGTCCGGTATGATAAAATACAGTGTGGAATGGAGTATTGGTTATCTCGGAATGTGGGCTGCCAAATGGATACTCACCGACTGTCTTACAGGAAGTACCTGCATTCAGGATGCCGTTGAGACAATCTTTGTCCGAACCGGCAGTGCGGAAGGATATTCGAAAATGGGAGGATTTTTCAGCGTGCTGGCGAAAAATGCCCAGCCTTTCCTTAACTGGTGTTACGTCCTGATCACAATTATATTTGCCATCCTGTTCTTTGCCGGCATGTCAAAAATACTTGCCAGAAAAATAAAGCTTAATTTATCGGGTTCCGCCTGTTATTTTCTTTTGGCATTATATCCCTTTGCCTGGTTTTTCCTGACGCAGAACCATTCAGAGCAGCATTGGCAATATACCTGCCGGATTCTGGCTTCCAGTGTATTCGCTGTCGTATCCGGCTGTTGGAAGCTGCTGGAATGTATTGATTTTGATGAGAAATAATGCTATAAAATCTACATATGGAAATTGTATAAATTCATTCGCCATGAAAGGAATGATTGCATGAATTCTCTTTTTGAAAAACAGGACAGTCTTAATTCCCCCATTGAAACGTTCCTTTTTGATACGGAAAAGAGGGATTTTCCCGTAAAGCAGCATTGGCACTATTTTGCAGAATTTATCTATATCCTGAAGGGCAGGGCTGAAATCACCTGCGATGGGCGGGCATATATTGTCTCAGAGGGAGAACTGATTATTTTCTATCCGTCATCCGTTCATTCCATAGATTCGGCGGACAGTTCCCCTGTTCTTTTTGCCGGGATTAAATTCGACTCCGCGAAATTTCAGAACACATCTTCCTATGCACCGTCCGTGACGGCAATTCTCCGATATGCCCGCACAAAGGATATGCAGATACATTTTAATGTCAGAGAGGCTGAGGCGCTGCATTGCCGCGAGATTTTTTCCGACTGTGTGAGGGAAGCCGAGCAATGTCTGTACGGAAGAGATATTGTGCTCCGCGCACAGATATACAGGCTTATCTTCGGTATCGTCAGGCAGTGGATATCCGCAGGCCTTGATATAAACAGTTGTCCTATAAGCTCCACAGAAATCTATGGCATAGAAGACATAGCGGAATATATCGACAGGCGGCTTGAGGAAACTATCCGTGTGGCCGACATTGCCGAAAAATGTCATATGAGTTATTCGGGATTTGCGGCGAAATTCCGGGAGCAGTACGGCATGAGCTGCAAGGAATACATTGAGCGGATGCGGATATTCAAAGCCGAGGAATATCTGCTTTTCACTGATCATAATCTCACGTTTATCAGCCGGCAGACAGGCTTTTCCGATTGCAGCCATTTTATCCGCTGCTTTAAAGAACACACAGGCCTGACTCCGAAGCAGTTTCGACGGAACAAAAAGCAGCCTCGCTGACAATCTTATTTCCGATAAATATATCGCAACGCTATGATGAAAAGAAGAATTTTTTAACACAAAAATAGAACAAATCTCTAAAACTCCCTGCGAACCATTGATGCAGAAATTCCAATTATGTTATAGTTAAAATCAGCAAAAGCATTAAAATATTCTATAGCATAAGGAGAGGTTTTATGGAAACAGCAGGCAGGAAAGTCGGCAAACGGATACGGTTGACAGATGAACAGGGAAACCCGCTGTCAAATCGTGAAGCAAAAGTCCGACAGGTAAACCACGCATTTTTGTTCGGCTGCGGCGGCTTTGATTTTGTTCCGTATGTGGTCGAGGGTGGAGAGAAGTATAAACAGCTGGTGGACGGCTGGCTTGAGGTATTCAATTATGCCACCCTCCCTTTCTACTGGGGCAGATATGAGCCCGAAGAGGGGAAACCCAATCACGACTCGCTCATGAAGACGGCACAGTATCTGAAGGCTCAGGGAGTCAAGGTGAAAGGGCATCCTTTGTGCTGGCACACTTCCTGCGCAAACTGGCTCATGAAGTACGATAATCAGACCATCCTGAGAAAGCAGCTTGAGCGGATCGACAGAGATGTTGCGGGCTTTCAGGGCGTCATCGACATGTGGGATGTGATCAATGAAGTCGTTATCATGCCGATATTTGACAAGTATGACAATGCCATAACCAGAATCTGTAAGGAGAAGGGCCGCGTCGGTCTGATCAGGGAAGTCTTTGAAAGGGCTCATGCAAGTAATCCTGACGCGGTACTCCTGCTCAATGATTTTAATACGTCCATAGACTATGAAATACTTATAGACGGCTGCCTGAATGCAGGGGTTCCCATCAGCGCCATAGGAATTCAGTCACACCAGCATCAGGGGTACTGGGGAAGAGAGAAGCTTGAAGAGGTACTTGAGCGGTTTTCCCATTTCGGACTTCCGATACACTTTACCGAGAATACTCTTATCTCGGGAGAGATTATGCCGTCGCATATTGTGGACCTGAATGACTGGCAGGTGGATAGCTGGCCTACAACCCCTGAGGGGGAAGAAAGACAGGCGCGTGAGATGGAAGAAATGTACCGGATACTGTTTTCCCATCCCCTTGTTGAAGCGATTACCACATGGAATTACAGGGACGGAGGATGGCTTAAGGCGCCGGCCGGCTTTGTCAGACAGGATCATTCACGCAAGCCCTCGTACGAAATGCTTCAGAAGCTTGTAAAGCAGGAATGGTGGACAGATACAACGGTAAAGACCGATGAAAACGGATGGCTTGAAGTAGAAGCCTTTAAGGGCGATTACCACATAAGCGCTGAAGGCAGAAATGCTGATGCGTGCCTTACGGACAGTACGGAGATGGTTCTTGCATTAAAGGCCTGAGAGATGCCGTGGAACCGACAGAAATACATATTTCATAAAATACCAGGAGGAAAAATTGATGAGTATTGATGTAAGCAGGATGCCGAAGCTGGGATTCGGCATGATGAGATTACCTGAAAAGGATGGAGTAATCGACCATGAGCAGGTATGCAGTATGATTGACAAGTATATGCAGGCCGGAATGAACTATTTTGATACGGCCTATGTATACCATGGAGGAAAATCGGAAGTCGAGGCAAGGGAAGCGCTTGTCAAAAGGTACCCCAGAGACAGCTTTATGCTTGCAACAAAACTGCCTGCATGGGAGATCAAAAAAGCGGAGGATGTGGAAAGACTGTTTAATGAACAGTTAAGCAGAGCCGGAGTGGATTACTTTGATTTCTATCTTCTGCATTCCATGGAGGACGGTGCTAATTATGACACATATGTCAAGTATAATTGCTTTGACTGGTGCATGAAGCGGAAGGCGGAAGGAAAGATCAAACACTTTGGTTTTTCGTATCATGGAACTCCTGAGCTTCTTGAGACGCTCCTTGATGAGCATCCCGAGGTGGAATTCGTGCAGATCCAGCTCAATTACCTTGACAGGACCAACCCGGATATCCAATCTCAAAGGCTCTATGATATATTACACGAAAGGGAGATCCCCATTATTGTTATGGAGCCGGTAAAGGGAGGTACCCTTGCCAGTATGGCTCCGGAGATCGAGGCAAAATTAAAGAACCATCGCCCGGAAAAATCCGTCGCTTCCTGGGCGCTTCGCTTTGTGGGTTCTCTTCCGGGCGTGATGACCATATTATCCGGAATGTCTAATGAAGCGCAGATGGAAGATAATATTGACACATTCCGTGATTTTGAAGCGTTGTCAGATGACGAGCTGAAGCTCGTAAATGAAGTGACAGAGGACCTTCTCGGGATGCCGCAGATAGGATGTACCGCCTGCAGGTATTGCTGTGACGGATGTCCGAAGAAAATAAGCATTCCCGATGTTTTCAGGACTGTAAACACACTGCGCCGTTTCCCGGAGGACTTGCGCTCCAGGAACTTCTACTCGGGCCTGACACAGAAGAGCGGCAGGGCTTCGGACTGCATCGGTTGCGGTCAGTGTGAGCGTGTGTGCCCCCAGCATCTTCCTGTTATCGAATTGATGAAGGAAGCGGCTGAAAAGCTGGATTGATGTAACAGTTCCGTGTCCTTTCTGAACTGTTACGGATTGAAAATCCGCTGAAAATCAGGGTTACAAAATTTTTAAAATAATTCTTGCATATTTTCAAAAAATGTGATATGCTATCTGAAATTTTATACTTGTGGGCACATTTATCTGCCATTTTTTGTTTTTCATTCCAGACGCCCACTCTTTAAACGTTAACATTGACAAGTGTTTTGGACATGAGTATAAATTGTCAGATTTGATATGGCTACGGGTTCCGGAGTCTGATTAAAAACTACCATCATGTACCTGGAACAAAAGGAGAATAAAATGAATTATCAAAGTAATGTGCAGTTTATTCTGGTTATGCAGGTCTCTCAGATTTTGCATATTACGGTCACCACCTGACGCCGGCTTCCAGCCGGACAGACGCATGGCCGTAAGATGGAAAGTCTTATTTGGCTATGCGGTAATCAGGAGATAGAAAGAGAACCGCAGGGCATATACACAAAAGTGTATCGTGTCAGGCGGTTTTTTTATTTATAGCAATAGATATGACAATAAAATCCCTGCAGAGCATGGATTCTATTGTTACCAAAAAGGGAGGGGCAGAACATGAACGTAATTGAGACAGAAAACTTATCGAAAACCTTTCGGGTAAAGCAGAAGGAAAAAGGGATCGCCGGAAGTATGCGATCCATCTTTCATCCGCAGACTCAGGAAATCCCGGCGGTAAACCACATCTCCTTTCAGGTGGAGGAAGGGGAGATGCTGGCCTTCATCGGTCCCAACGGCGCAGGCAAGAGCACTACCATCAAGATGCTGACAGGGATTCTGTATCCAGACGGCGGCAGAGCGGAAGTGTTGGGCTTGGACCCTTCCAGGAAGAGAAAACAGCTTGCCTACAAAATTGGCACCGTGTTCGGTCAGAAGGAACAGCTCTGGACTCACCTGACTCCTTATGATAATTTCCGCTTTTTCAGCGCTGTTTATGATTTGCCGGACAGAGAAGCCGAAGCCCGGATTCAGGAGCTGTCGGATACCTTTGAACTAAGCGGATTTATCAATACACCTGTCAGAAATCTCTCCCTGGGACAGCGCATTCGATGTGAGATTGTGGCCTCTTTGATTCACAGGCCCCGGATTCTATTCCTGGATGAACCTACCATCGGCCTGGACCCGGTGGTAAAGGAGAATATCCGTTCCCTGATCAGACAGATGAACAGGGAGCTTCATACCACCATCTTCCTGACCAGCCACGATATAGGAGACATTGAGAAACTCTGCAAACGGATTATCATTGTCAACAATGGGCAGATTGTGCTGGATGATTCTATGTCCCATTTGAAATACCACTATCTCAACAGGAAAATCCTGGAGATCAAACAACAGGAAGAAACGCCTCTGCCATCCGCCGAAGGGATTACCGTCCTGAAGCAAAACGGCAGTCACATAAAGCTGGAAGTAGATACCGGCATCATACGCATCAACGACGCCCTGCGTCTCATCAATGCGGAACATGTGGAAGATATCACCATCTCCAATGTCCCACTGGAGAATATCATCACGGAAATATACAAAACCGCTGATGTTGGGGCCTGATGCCATAGAGGCATCTGCGGAACTGGAATCAGCATACATGCAGAATGGTGTCCAGAGCAATTACGGACATACACATGGCCGTAATTGCTCTGCCGGAAATGATACCATTTGCATGTATGCGGAACTGGAATCAGAAAGGAGAATAAACTTGAAATCATGAGAAAATACGCTGTCATTTATCGTTCAGTCCTGATGGAAAACCTGCAGTATGCAATGAATATTGCCTTCGGGTTTATCAGCTATTTCATTTTTATTTATGTCTTTATCTGTCTGTGGAACTATATGTACGCATCGCCGGAAGAACTCATCGCCGGTTATACGAAGGAACAGATGATCTGGTATGTGATGATTACGGAAGGCATGTGGTTCGGCACCCGCTCCGGAACAGTGACAAGGCAGGCGGCCACAGACATCCGAAACGGAAATATTGCCTATTTAATGAACAAGCCTTATCATTATACCCTCTATATACTGACAAAATATACAGCGGAATGGGGGATACGGCTGCCCATGTACGCGGCATTATCCATTTCAATGGGGCTGACAATGGTAGGAAGGCTGCCTGGCTTCCGGCTTGTTTCCCTTCTGGCGACACTGCCTGTCATCCTGCTGGGAATTACCATCAATGCAGTCTTCAAGCTGTGCATCAGCCTGATTTCCTTCTGGATTGAGGATTCCAATCCCTTCCAGTGGATCTATGACAAACTGATACTTGTAATCGGAACCATATTCCCGGTGGAAATCTTTCCTGCGGCTCTACAGCCTGTTTTCAGACTTACACCGATATATACGGTCTGTTACGGACCGGCAAAGCTGGTGGTGGATTTCAGCTGGGAAAAGTTCCTGGAAATTGTAGCGGCGCAGATAATTTACCTTGCAGTCGGATGCGGACTTATGTTCTTCCTCTATGGAAAGGGGGTTAAAAAGCTTCATGTTAACGGCGGCTAAAAATCAATTACGGGTATGCGGGCTCTCTGTCAGATACAATATTATGCGGGAGATGCTGAACAGAGTGACCTTTCTGACAAATATCGGATTTATGATTCTGAACAATGCAACCTTTATCGTACAATGGGTAATTTTGTTCCATCTCAAAAAGGACATCGGCGGCTATCGCATGAGTGATGTCATGCTTCTGTGGGGGCTGGCCGCCAGCAGCTATGGTCTGTCGCGGATTCTTTTTGCCAGGGCATTTTCCCTGCCGGGACTGATTATCAACGGTAAACTGGACGCCTATCTGGTACAGCCGAAAAATGTCCTGCTGAGCGTTATCACTTCCTCCACCAATACTTCGGCTATCGGAGACCTGATTTACGGCTTCCTGATTGTCTGCCTGTTTTGTTTCAGTGTCA
>JAAWLQ010000036.1 GCA_022797995.1 Lachnospiraceae bacterium | reverse complement strand
CTGGACCCGCTGATAGACAAATACTATCAGGAAATCTTCCGGTTCTGTTACTACAGGACCGGAAACGAGCAGACGGCTTATGACTGCACACAGGATACTTTCCTGCGTATGCTGCGCTTTCTGGACAACTATGTGGAAACTCACAAATTCAAAAATTATCTTCTCCGTATTGCCCTGAACGTCTGCCGGGATTATTACCGCACAAATTCTCCTCCCACCGTTTCTCTGGCCGAGGACAACCGGGAGCAATATGACGAAGAGGGCCGATTCACCGGGCAGTTTATGTATTCCGGGGAAGATGAAAGCGAAAAAAACGGGTATGAACAGATAGAAACCTCCCACGTCATCCAGAAATGTCTTCTGCGCCTGCCGGAATTTCAGCGGGAGGTGATTATTTTGCATTTTTATTACGGCTATAAAGTGCGGGAAATTGCCAAAATTACAGGGGTGAGCCTGCCTACTGCCAAATCAAGGCTAAAGCAGGGATTGGATAAATTGAAAAAATGTTTTCGGGAGGAGGGTATTCATGAAGAAAACTGGTAAGGCAAAAATGACTCGCTTTTTAGAGCAAAATCAGGCCCCGGATCCCATGCCGGAGAAAATAGTCAGACTGAAACAGGAAATACGGCATCAGGCGGAAGTCCTGCCCTGTGTCCTGCCCCCGGAAGCTTCTCTGCCGGACAGACTGTTGCGCCAGATTCCCTATATTTCCCTGTGGATATGGCCGGTGCAGCTCCTGTTCCTCCTCTTATTTGCCACCTTCCTCAGGAAGGAAGCAATTACTGTGGAGCAATTACTTTTGCTGTCCTTTACCGGTCCTCTGCTGGCTGTCTTACCTGTGGCGGACATCGTCAGAAGCTTTGGCTGTAACATGTGGGAAATGGAAGCGGCCTGTCGTTATGACCTGAGACAGATTACGGCTATGCGTCTGTGCATTATCGGCGGCGGAGATATTGCCGTACTCGCTGTGGGAGGCTGTCTCTACGGAAGGCACCCGGGAGGGATTGGTGAGTTCAGCCTCTATATACTCCTGCCTTTTCTGGCCAGCAGCTGTCTCTATCTGTGGGAGCTGAACCATTTTTCCAGGAAATGCAATGGTTACCTGCTGGCGGCTACCGGAATTGTGCTTAATTTCATCTGCTTTCCTGTATTGCAGCATATTTATTCTCAAATCCATGTGGGTAATCTGCAATGGTTTCTCCAGCTTATCCCGGGTATTGTCATTGTGCTGAGCGCTTTGGCACTTTACGGCGCTGTCAATCTATGCGGAAAACAGGCGTTGTCACTGCGCTGAGTACTGTCAGTCCGTGGGGAAACCCGGTGTTGTCACTGCGCTGAGTGCCGTCAGTTCGTGGGGAAACCCGGTGTTGTCGTTGCTCTGAACGCTGTCAGCCTGTGCGGAAACCTGAAAAAAGAAAGGAGTAGTAAAGTGGAACTTAGAGTAGAAAAGCTAACCAAACAATACGGCAGTAAAATAGCGGTAGATCAGCTTGACCTTCGCCTTACCAGAGGCGTATACGGTCTGCTGGGCGCCAACGGCGCGGGGAAGACCACATTGATGCGTCTGCTGTGTGATATTCAGACGCCCACCGCGGGAGAAATCTTCTATGACAATCAGGAAATTCATCAAATGGGGGAAAAATACCGCAATCTCCTGGGATATCTTCCGCAGGATTTCGGGTATTATCCTGATTTCAGCGCCTATAAATTCATGCTTTATATGTCCGCAGTCAAGGGACTCTCCCGGGGATATGCCAGGCAGCGATCCCTGGAGCTGCTGGACACCGTAGGGCTGCTGGAGGTAAAGAATAAAAAAATAAGAACCTTCTCAGGCGGCATGAAACAGCGTCTTGGAATCGCTCAGGCCATGTTGAATAATCCACAGATTCTGATTCTGGACGAACCCACAGCCGGATTGGACCCGAAGGAGAGGGTCCGTTTCCGGAATCTGATCAGCTCCTTTGCCGCGAATAAAATCGTCCTCCTGTCCACTCATATTGTATCGGATGTGGAATATATTGCCGGTGAAATCCTGGTCATGAAGAAAGGCTCCCTGATCCATTCCGGTAAGCCGGATGAAATTATCCGGAGCATCAATGGCAAGGTCTGGGAGTGTCGTGTGCCTGCCACTGCGGTCAGCCGGATGTCGGAATCCTTCGATGTGATCAACCTGCGGAATGAAGGAGAAGAAACCGTTCTGCGCCTGCTCTCGGATGAACTGCCCTTGCCGGAGGCCCGGGAGGCGGTCCCCAATCTGGAGGATCTGTACATGTATTACTTTAACGACGAGGAAGAAGGGAGAAAAAATCATGTGGGAACTGATAAAATATGAATTACAGAAACTACTGGGAAAGAAGCTGGTATGGGCCTGCCTGGCCGGTATGGCAATCATGCTGATCGCCATGACCTCTCAGTGGCTCTATCCCGGCACAGAAACCGTGCAGTATTTCCAGGACGGTAAGCTGGTCATTCTGGAAAACCAGGAAGCCATCCGAACAGCCAAAGCCATTGGTCGAAAATACGAAGGCCCTCTGACCGATGAAAAAGTGCAGGCTGTCCTGGCAGAATTTGATATGAAGGATGAAGATTTGATAGGAGCCGGACTGGATCCTTCTAATGAACGCTATTATTCGCACAATTTTCTCTATTCTTCCCTGCGGAATTTTTATGCGTCTGACGGTACCTGGAATGGAATGACTGTTCAGGAGGTTTACGGCGATCTGGCCCCCGGCCTGAATGTGGGCTACACAGGCTGGGAAAAGTTCCTCTATGTCTCCATCTACACCCTGCTATCGTTGGGCTGTGTGATAACCATTATTCTGGCCCCTCTGTTCTCCGAAGAATATACAAAAAGGACGGATGCTCTGATTCTGACCGGGGCATATGGCAAAACAAAATGCGCCCGGGCCAAAATCATTGCCGGCTCCCTGATCTCTTTGGGTCTGACGGCACTGGTTCTTCTGATATTCGGAGTCGTCTATCTCTTCCACTATGGGACAGATGGCTGGAATACCTCTCTTCAGCTGAGCCATTTCGATGCTTTCACAGGTGTCTCCTACCCCATGACCTTCGGACAGGGTGTCCTGTATGCCCTTCTCATGTGGTTTACCGCAGGGCTGACACTGACGGCGGCTGCCGTCCTGATATCTGCCATAGCCAAAAGCACTTTCACCAGCCTGGTTATATCCTTTGTGGTATTTGTGGTGCCCATGTTCCTTCCCTGGAGGAACTGGGACATTTTAAACCTGCCCGCACAGTTTTTCCCCATACGCCAGATGCAGCTTGCCGATATTTTCAATCATCCCCTGCTGCAGCTAGGAGGCTTTGAACTGAATATTATGTGGCTGGCGCTGCCTGTGGCATTGGTGGTGACTCTTATCTGCATATTATATGCCAGACGTGCCTTTGCAAGGCATCAGGTTATGGGATAAATTTCAGTTATAAAATTGGGCTTTAACCAACAGAATTTGGCATCAAACCAATTTCTGTTGGTCCTGCCTATATATTTTATTGAGTATTTACTTTCCTCCGCAGATTTCCAAATACTTCCTCATACGTCATTCTTCTGTTATCCTCTGCGGCAGCCTTATCTGATTTATCCAACGCTGCTTCCACCCCATCTGTTAACTGTGAATACAGTTCAAGATTAAGTATTACCATTGCCCCGCATCACCTTTACTTCGCCAGCAATCCAAAATACAGAAGCACTACTGCCCCCAGCGCAATCCGATACCAGCCGAAGACCTTAAAGTCATGCTTTTTAATATAACCCATCAGGAAACGAAGCACGAACAGGGATACGATAAAGGACACCACTGTACCCACGATAAGCAGCGTCAGCTCCATTGTGGTAAATGCAAATCCGAACTTCACCACCTTCAGCAGACTTGCCCCGAACATCACCGGAATGGCCAGGAAAAAGGTATATTCCGCGGCAACCGTTCTGGACACGCCGATCAGCAAAGCCCCCACAATGGTGGCGCCGGAGCGGGAGGTGCCGGGGAAAACGGCTGCAATCACTTGGAACACACCAATCATCAATGCCGTCTGATATGTAATCTGAGACAGCTTCCGCACTTTAGGTTTTCTTCCTTTATTCCAGTTCTCAATAATAATGAACGCCACACCGAACACAATCAGCGCAATGGCCACACAGGTGGGATTGTAGAACAGTGCGTCAAAAACGTCGTCAAACAGGATTCCGATCACCGCCGCCGGAACGCAGGACACCAGAATCTTAAACCACAGAATCCAGATATCCTTCTTAAAATAAGACATGATACCGGTTCCACCCTCTTGTTCCCTCTCCTTCTTCGTCAGGGCAAAAGGCCATATCTGCTTCCAGAACAGTACCACCACTGCCAGAATAGCGCCCAGCTGGATAACCACATCAAACATCCCGAAAAATTCCTCGCTGACGGTGCCGCCTGCTTCCACTGTCTGAAAAGGCATCAGACTTTCCACCAGAATCAGATGTCCCGTGCTGCTGATGGGCAGCCATTCCGTGATCCCTTCCACAATACCATAGATGATTGCTTTGATAATTTCGATCATTTCTGTCTCCGTTTCTTTTTATTCTTTTTACTGAATATCTTTTTTCATTCGTCAGGACCGCACAATTGGCTGCACAATTACACAGCCCTGACAGCCATCCCTCTCACAGAAGTCGACAATTGCCTTTCAGCACAGCTATTACCTTTTCAGCTGCCCTGTCTGACATACTTCAGCCCTCCAGGAACTGCTTCATTTCCCCATAGCAGGCTTTCGCATCCGCATATCCCTGCCGGTAAAGTGCTTTAAGCTTCTTCACATCCTTCTCCACTCTCCCTACCTTACCTGCTTTTTTCGGCCGTATCACAAATACCTCTCCGCTCTTCCTCAGCCGCTCAATATATGCAACCTGTTCATTATAATGCTTATGCCGCTCCGCCATCATACTTGCCACTTTTGGATAGCGCCAGTATCTCAATTTCATCAGCCAGAAAGAAAGCCATCCCACAGGCCCTTTTTCATACCCTGTCTCTTTGGTCATAACCACCACATTTTTGCGGTTCCCATCCATAACAGACTTCTGCACCGGAAGGGAATCACTGATTCCCCCATCCAGGTAAAACTTTCCGTTAATTTTCACATTCCTGGACACCAGGGGAAGAGAAGCGGAAGCCCGTATTTTGTCGATATCTTTTCTCATATCCCGGATACGGAAATATTCCGGTCTTCCAGTGGCAATGTCCGTAGCCACACTGTACGCTTTCCCCTTATACTGGTCAAATACTTCATAATCATAAGGATTCAGATACTCTGGAATCAGATGATAGCACATCTCCACATTAAACAGATCGCCTGTGGTCAGCAGACTTTCCAGGCTACAGTATTTCCTGCTGTCCAGATAGTCAATGCAGACATCCAACGCACGTTTTCGCTGCTTCGAAAGATAACTGCACATACTGCATGCTCCCGCCGATACCCCGTATACGCTGGAAAATTCGATTCCTTTATCCAGGAAAAAATCAATCACACCGGCGGTATAGACTCCCTTCATTCCGCCGCCTTCCAGTATCAATCCTGCCTGATACATCTTTATCCCACCTTTCCAAATCCTTCGGCCGATTCCAACCATATCATATCCTTCCAGCTTTTGCCTTACCCATAGCCTTGTCAGAATATTGATAGTAACGGTTCCTCGTTCTGTCCGCCTTTTCATCCATTGTATTCTCACAGCCTTCTCAGCTTCAGGATATTTTCCGGCTTAAACAGTCCGGTTCTAATGATATGTCTCCTTCACAAATCGCCTCAATGCCACCAGTGACCGCTCCACCTTCTCCGTATCGATACAGTACGCCATTCGGAAATATCCCGGCGCCCCGAAAGTATCTCCCGGCACCAGAACCAGGTCATATTTCAATGCCTTCCGGCAGAATTCTTTCGCATCCTCCTCCAGCGCTTTGGGAAAGATATAAAAAGTTCCGCCTGGCTTCACGCAGGTAAAGCCCAGTTCCATCAGCTCATGATACAGCAGATTCATATTCGTCTCATAGACACTTAAATCTGCCGTCAGATCCAGCGCCTTTGCCACAGCCAGCTGTATGATGGACGGCGGACAATTGTGTCCGATCCCTCTGGAAATCTGACCGCACATGTATACCATATCCTCCGCATCCTTACAGGCCGGATTCACCGCCACATAACCGATACGCTCTCCCGGAATGGACAGGGATTTGGAGAAGGAATAGCACATGATGGTGTCATCGTAAAATGCAGACACACAGGGCGCATCCACACCTGCAAACACAATCTCTCGATAGGGCTCATCTGAGATCAGATAAATAGTATGTCCGAATTCTGCGGATTTCTTGCGCAGCAAGTCTGCCAGCCGACTTAGAGTTTCCGCGGAGTATACCACCCCCGAGGGGTTGTTCGGTGTGTTAATCAGCACTGCCATCACCTTTTCCGTAAGCATCTCCTCGAACTTGCCGAAATGAATCTGAAAGCTTTCCGTATCCGGCGGCACCACCTTCAACACCGCTCCCGTCAGATTCACATAGGGACCATATTCCGGGAAATAAGGGGCAAAGGTCAGAATCTCATCTCCGGGCTCTGTCACCAGCCGGAAGGCATGGGCCAGCGCTCCGGCAGCTCCCACTGCCATGAAAATATGCTCTTTGCGATAGGGTAGCCCGAAACGCTTCTCCAGCGACGCCGCCACCGCTTCTCTGACACTGGTTATCCCCAGACTGGGGCTGTAACCGTGCAGCTCATTCGTTCCCATCTCTGTCAGCATATGAACCATTGCATCCGTAAATTCCTGTGGAACCGGCACGGAAGGGTTCCCGAGACTGTAATCAAACACATTTTCATAGCCAATTTCCTGCCCTCTGGCCGTTGCGAACTCTGACAGCTCCCTGATAACGGATTTCCCTGACAGCATATCTTTATATTTCTGAACTAACATAATCATGTATCCTTTCTGTATCTGCCTCTCCTGTTTGGAGGATGGTTCTATTCTACCACATTTTCCATGCATTACAAACAGTTACTGCTACTTTTCAAATGCTGTTCAAACTACAGCTTCGATGAGTTCTTTCTCTCCTATTCTGATTTTCCTGATTCCCGGCTTTTTATTTTTGTTAAAATTAAAGCTGACCATATAACCGGTCGTAAGGTGATAATCTTCCAGATACCCCAACAGCTGTTTTTCTCCCCGCCTGTTATATTCTTCGCCATGCCAGATTTTCATTTCGCATACATATTGTTTTCCATGATAATCAATAATAATATCTGTTCTGCGCAGATCCCTTGTTCGGGACTCAATATAATAATTGCCGACTCCGTTGATAATCGGTTTCAGGTAGAGTAGAAAAAAGCGTCTGCCATTTTCTTCCAGGAAAGACTCTTCCGCATCCGAATAGATATCTGTAAACGATTGCACAAATCTTTCCAGAATCAGCTCCATATTCAACTGGCCTCCGCTGACAAAAAGATTTTTCTCCACATCTGCTGCCTTATAAATCGCACTGTTCAGCATTTCTTCAGACAGAAACAGATTGTACAGCCGTGTCTCGAAAATTCTATTTGCAATTGCCGTATTTCCATTTATGTTTTTCACAAATCCAAACATACTTCCCACACGGATCGCATGATTATCTATGTTATAAGAAATTCTATCTCCCTGAAACAGAATTGCATACAGCATTTTTCGAAGTTCCGGAAGATCGTATATTTTCTTTACCATATCATCAAACAGTGTATTAGGTTCTGCCAGCAGAAGCTTCACGGCCTCTGCCAACCCATTTTTCGTCCATGCGGAGGTCTTATCAGAGATACGCTCTTTTCCTGCAATATTTTCATCCAGCAGCTTGCAAAGTCTGGACACCAGAAAAGGATACCCCGATGTATAATCGTATATTAATTCTGCCATCTGCGAAACATTCATACCTGTACAGTGATCACCTTCATATTCCTCCAGCATTCCGGCAATATCCGAAACCTTCAGACTCATATCTACATTAAACTCTGCCGCAATGTTCCACGGACTATTATACTTATGCTGTAAATCAGGATGCATTTTCAGTTTCAGATTCCGAATATCATATACTCCGGCAAGTATCACCGACCAGAATGTACTTTTTCTGTCTCCGCTCAGATAGTAAGCCCGAAGCTGTGCAAGAAAATCTAAAAAAACCTGATTATTCGATGCGCTGTCTACTTCGTCTATCAGCAATACAATTTTACCGGATACACCCACACATATTTGGCTTAAAGCTTTAAACAACCGACGTAATCCTATATTCTCTGTCTCACCGTCTGCAACTTTCTGCAAAAACGAAAGGGATTCCTCAATGGACGCAGACACCTCATTTTTGTTATAGGCATCCAGAAAAACATCTGCAAACGCTGAGGCAAACGCATATTCATCCCTGTAGTCATTTTCACTTAACTGCTGAAAATTAATGAAGACTACCAGATATGTCTCCTTTAAATACTCTTTCAATGCCCACAGTGTGGTCGTTTTGCCATATTGTCTCGCCCGGTTGATGACAAAATAATCCCCTGCATCCACCAGTTCCTTTATCTTCTGCAAACGCCCATGTATATCCGCCATATAATGCCTGTCAGGATAACACACTCCATTTACGTTAAATTTTTTCAATCTGTTCCCCCGTTCTTACATCCACACTATTTTGCAGCCCCGGCAATTTTCTTCACACCTTCCGTCATGCTGCCCCGCACCTGCTCATTCTTCCGCCCACACAAGCGCGCACTTCACGGCCCGTTTCCAGCCCTTCAGAAGCTCCGCCCTCCTTTTGCTGTCCATCACAGGCTCGAATACTCTCCCAATCTGCCAGTTTGCCCTGATTTCCGCCTTATCCTTCCAGTAGCCCACCGCCAGGCCTGCCAGATAAGCCGCCCCCAGCGCCGTGGTCTCAATGCTCTCCGGCCGCTGCACCTGAGTATCCACGATATCCGCCTGGAACTGCATCAGGAAATCATTGGCGCTGGCGCCGCCGTCCACCTTCAGATTCTTCAGGCAGATTCCGCTGTCCTGCTCCATGGCCTGCAGCACATCCGCCGTCTGGTAGGCAATGGACTCCAGGGCAGCGCGAATGAAATGTTCTTTCGCACAGCCTCTTGTCAGACCCACCACAGTGCCCCTGGCATACTGATTCCAGTAGGGCGCCCCCATACCTGCAAAAGCGGGTACCACATACACGCCGGCAGTATCCTCCACCGCCTCGCAGTAGCTCTGGGACTGTGCGGCACTTTTCAGCATTCTCATGCTGTCCCGAAGCCACTGTACTCCCGCGCCCGCCACAAATACACTGCCCTCCAGCGCATATTCCGGTTTCTCAGATGTCCCCGCGGCAATGGTGGTCAGCAGTCCGGACCTGGACACAATCGCGTCATTTCCCGTATTCATCAGCAGAAAGCAGCCGGTTCCATATGTATTCTTTACTTCCCCCTTCTCGAAGCAGCACTGTCCGAACAATGCCGCCTGCTGATCTCCGGCTGCCCCGGCAATGGGAATCTCTCCTCCCAGAACGGAACTGTCCGTATGCCCGAAGACAAAGCCAGATGGCCGCACCTTCGGCAGAATCCCCGCCGGAATCCCGAACCGCTCCATTATCTCCTCATCCCAGCAAAGTCTGTGGATGTCGAAAAACATGGTCCTGGAAGCATTGGTATAATCCGTCACATGCACCTTCCCTTTGGTCAGATTCCAGATAAGCCAGGTATCCACCGTGCCGAACAGCAGCTCTCCTGCTTCCGCCTTTTCTCTTGCCCCGGGCACATTCTGCAGAATCCATGCAATTTTGGAAGCGCTGAAGTAAGCATCCGGCACCAGTCCCGTCTTCTCTCTGATCTTCCGGTCAAATCCATCCGCTTTTAGCGCCTCAATCATATCGGCGGTACGCCGGCACTGCCATACAATGGCATTGTACACCGGCTCACCGGTATTTTTATCCCAGAGAATCGTAGTTTCCCGCTGATTTGTGATGCCCACAGCAGCTATCTGCTCTGCGTTTACCCCCGCCATGGCCATGCATTCCGTGGCCACCGCCAGCTGAGAAGACCAGATTTCCTTCGGATTGTGCTCCACCCAGCCGGGCTGAGGATAAATCTGCGTGAATTCCTTCTGGGACATAAAATGAATCTTTCCTGCCTGGTCGAACAGAATACAACGGGAACTTGTGGTGCCCTGGTCCAGGGCCATGACGTATTTCTGCATACTTTCTCCCTTCTTTGGATTATTTCATTATTTTTATTCTTATCTCATCTGTTTATATTTTCGGATATATTATTTCCCAGAACTATTATAATTTTCTCAGGCAGTTTCATCATTCAGATTAACCAGCGTACCGCCCTTTACTTCTACGATCTTCTCATCATTTATCTGAAGCCACACACTTATCGCACCGGGATTATAAACCATTTCGTTATTACCGGAAAATCTCAGGCCCCTTGCCGCCTCCATATAATCAATGATTTCTATATTGGTGGCATACCAGATATCCTGCCTTCCGCCCATATAACGGCAGAATTCTTCTATCACATTCCAGTTATCTCTGTCGTCAAACTCATAGCTGTGTCCCCAGACATACATGAGCTTTAAATACTGCTTCTTCTGAAATTCCGCAAAAAATTCCGCCTTTTTCATCAGCTCTGGGTCATTGTGATGACAGGTAGGATGCCATTCCAGCGGATCCGAAGGCAATTCATAATCCGCCTTTGCCTCCACCACCCGTCCATAGGCAATGCCAAGCTGTCGGAACAACTGTTTGATTTCTTCATTGTAAGAACCGTTAGGGTAAGCATGCCCCCGCACCAGACTGCCTGTCAGCTCTTCCAGACCGATCCTGTCTTCCAGAATCTCCCGCGCTGCTTCCACCAGAGGGCAACGTGCAATGGTGGGATGCGTCAGGGTATGGGTTGCCACTTCATGTCCCTTATATAACTCTTTGATACGCTCTTTTTCAATACGTCGCGGATCCCGTCCCATGGACCCATAGTTCAGATTAAATGTACCTCTGATGCCATATTGATTGAAAATTTTAACCAGCTTCTCATCCTGACGTTTACCATCATCGTAACTCATGGTTAGCGCTTTCGCCTTACCTTCCGGAAAACATATGTACACTTTCATTGCTTTTTGTCCTTTCTTTTGTTGGCAGTTTTGGTGCCTCTCTTCTGATTCTGCCACACAACTTTTCCTTGTCAAGAATTATAACATGAAATGAACAGGACAGAAAGAATTTATACAAAGAATTTCCCAGTATCCAAATCCTTTTCCACCTTTCCATTGTTGATATGAAAAAAGCCAGGAATCTGTTTACAAGTTCCCGGCTTTCATTAGTGCCTTATTTACGCATCATGCCCTGTCTGCAATTTTTTTCACTACACCAGCCTGATTTTGTCCATCATCTTTTTCGGCAAAACCGCTTCATAAATACTGTAATACTCTTCAAAAGTCAGTTCCCTGCCAAAGGTCAGAATCTCCATCTCTACACCGAACAGCTCCACCATGAAATCCATTGGCACCATACCGTTTCGGAGGTAAAACGCTTTTCGGCGCAGACGTTCTCCTGCGTTTTCTGCCCTTTCTGCTTCTTCTCCCAGCGTGGTCTCAATTTCCACCACAAGCCGTTCATCCCCATAGCGGTCCCGCAATTCCCGAAGAGCGCTGCTTCCCGCTCCGCCGCCCTGATATTCCGGCGCAATGGCAAGGTAATCCAGCAGAGCCAGATCACAGGCCAGCAGCATAATCGCCAGTCCACAGAACTGCCCTCGCTCATCCTCTATGGCCAGAATGTCGAAAAATCCTTCCTCCCGCTTTTCCAGTATCATGGAGAAGGGCTTCTTCTCCGACTTCGGAAAAGATTCTTCGTATAATTTCCTGACACATGCCAACTTTTCTTCTGTGTTCGCTTCCTTTATTCTAAATGACATGGACTCTCTTTCCTGTTCTTCTTTCTTGCATCCCGTTTCCCTCTTTGGACTGGAATTGCGGACTACTTCTCCAGGTATCTGTTCTTGTGAATTCACACCAAATATCACGCCGTGGCCTCATGATGAATCTGCAGCTCATACAACTTCTTATAAATTCCATCCTGCGCCAGCAGTTCCTGATGTGTCCCCTGCTCTCTGATCTTCCCCTTCTGCATCACCATTATACAATCCGCATGCTGAATGGTGGAAAGGCGATGGGCCACCATAATCGTCGTCCGGCCCTGCATCAGCTTTTCCAGTGCTTCCTGAATCAGCAGCTCCGTCTCCGTGTCAATGTTGGCGGTAGCCTCGTCCATAACCAGAATACTGGGCTTATGGGCAAGGGTTCTGGCAAAGGAGAGCAGCTGCCTCTCTCCTGCTGAAAAGGTGGAGCCCCTCTCGGACACCGGCTCCTGATAGCCGTTCGGCAGTTTCTCAATGAAGTGAGAAGCATTCACATACTCCGCGGCCTCTTTCACATCCTCAAGGGTAATATCTTCATCATGCAGCCGGATATTGTATTCCACATCGCCCTCGAAGATAAACACATCCTGCTGCATCTGGCCGATGGCGCCGCGCAGCTGCTTTTTGCTGAGTCTGCGGATATCCACTCCGTCGATGTAGATATTTCCCTTCTGTATATCGTAATATCTTCCGATTAAATTCAAAATCGACGACTTCCCAGCGCCTGTCGCACCTACAAAAGCCACCTTCTCCCCCGGCTCGATGACAAAGGACACATCCCGCAGGACATAGTTCTCATTGTCATAGGCAAACCACACATGGGAAAATTCAATCCGCCCCTTGATTTCAGGCAGGATAATCGGATTCTCATCCTCTTTCACCAGCGGCTCCTCGCTCATGATGGTAAAGATCTTCTCCGCCGAGGCGATAGAAGACTGCAATGTGGAGAACTGCTCCGCCAGCTCCTGAATGGGCTCAAAAAAAGATTGGATATACTGGGCAAAAATGTACAGTGTACCGATGGAAATCACATTTCTCATAACCTCGCTGCTGCCCACACCCAGCACAATCATCAGGGATATGATACTGAGTATGTAAATCAGCGGACGGAAAATGGCGAACACCATCATTTCCCTGTACCCTGCACGGTACAGTTTATAGTTCTTATCGTTAAACTCTTCGTACTTCCGTTTCTCCCTGCCGAATATCTGAATGATACGCATACCGGAAATGTTCTCCGACAGGAAAGTATTCACATCCGTCAGCCTTGTTCTGGAGATGCGGTAAGTCTTGCGTGCAATCTGGCGGAATACCACGGTCAGCACCGCCACAATGGGAAGCAGTATAAAGGAAATCAGCGCCAGCTTTCGGTCCATCATCAGCATCACCACAGCCAGTCCCACAATCTTCACTATATTGCGGAACAGCCGCACCAGAATGCCGGAATACATTTCATCCAGCGCCTCCACGTCATTGGTGACACGGGTCACCAGCCTGCCTACCGGTGTCAGGTCAAAATAGCGGCTGCTCAGAGACTGAATATGTGCATACAGCTCCTTTCGCACAGTGAGAATGATGCTCTGCCCCATCTTCTGCAGCAGCCAGGTCTGGGTGATGTTGAACACGAAGCTCAGCGCCAGCACAATGGCATACTTTATGGTGGTCTCCACAATCACATCGAAATTCCCCTGTTCCTTGAACAGGTCGATGGCATCACCGATCAGTGTGGGGCGGTACAGGTCAAAGCCGGTCAGCGCCAGCACCAGCACCAGACAGATAATCACCCATCCCACATACGGTTTCATATAGGAAAGCAGATGCAGCAGAGCATTGCCTTTATAATTGGACTCTATATTGTCATCGGTTAATGTGCTCATAACACCCTCCAATTCTTTTTACTTTCAAAGCCATTCCACAGCTCCCTCACATGGCCGTCAGCTCCTGCTCCAGCTGCTGCTTCTCATAAATATGAGCATAAAAGCCTTTCAGCTCCACCAGCTCATCATGCGTACCATACTCTGTCAGCTCCCCTTCTGTCAGCACCGCAATGTGGTCCGCCTTCTGCAGGGTGGAGATACGGTGGGCAATGATAATGGTGGTCTTTCCCTTCCGCAGCTCCATCAGATTCTCCAGAATCTGTTCCTCGGTATCCGTATCCACGGCAGACAGAGAATCGTCCAGAATCAGCACCGACGCATCCATCAGAAGCGCCCTTGCAATAGAGCTTCTCTGCTTCTGTCCACCTGACAGCGTGACACCCCGTTCACCCACCAGAGTCCTGTACTCTTCCGGGAAACCCATGATATTGTCATGAATGCAGGCTGCCTTTGCCGCTCTCTTGATGCTGGCGCGAATCTGCGGATGGTCTCTGAGCCGTTCCTCCAGCCCGAAAGCAATATTTTCCTCCAATGTATCCGAGAACAGGAAATTATCCTGTGGCACATAGGCCATATCCCGGTGCAGTACCGCCAGCGGGAATTCCGTGATGGGCCTGCCGTCCACCAGAAGCGCTCCGTCCTCGCAATCGTATACTCTCAGCAGCAAATCCGCCAGACTGGACTTCCCGCTTCCGGTCCGTCCCAGGATCCCCAGCATCTCCCCTGCTTTTACATGAAGACTGACATCCTTCAACACCGGGTCTTCCCCGTCCGGATAGGTAAAAGTCAGATGATTCAGAACGATATCGCCCCGGATATGTACGTCTTTGTTCACAGAATCCTCCGGCACCTTATCCACAATATCCGGTTCCTCCCGGAAGATACTGGCAATTCTCTGAAACGCTGCCGCTGCCTGGCTGAAATTATTGATACAGTCTCCACAGGCAATCATGGGCCATACCAGCATTCCGATATAGGAATTAAACGCCACAAACTGGCCGATGGATATCTGGCCCGCCAGGACCATCTTTCCTCCGAACACCAGCGTCAGAAGAAGGCTGATTCCCGTGACAGTGTCCAGCGCCGGGCCGAACATAGCCCGAAGCTTCACCATGGAAAGGTTCTTCTCCATACTGTTCTCACTGGCCTTTTCAAAGGCCCTGAAATCCTCTTCCTCCTGCACGAAAGCCTTTACCACACGAATCCCCGCGATACTTTCCTGCACCTTGTCGGACAATCCGGAAAAGGCTTCCTGCCGCCTGGTCTGACGTTTTTTCGCCTCTATTCCATAGAAATAGCAACCCACCGCCACCAGTGTCAGGGGAATAAATGCCATGATTGTCAGTTTAAAGTCCACGTCCAGTATCATTTTCAGCAATACCATCACTGTCATTACAATGGCGTCAAAGGCCGTAACCACAGCAGGTCCCACCGCCATGCGGACAGCGCCCAGGTCATTGGTAAAACGTGCCATCAGATCGCCGGTCTTGTGAGCGTTGAAATAGCGGGCGGAAAGTGTCTCCAGATGCCCGAACATATCATTGCGCAGACGGTATTCGATTCCCCTGGAGGAGCCAAAGATGCAGAACCTCCATCCAAAACGTCCCAGCATCATCACGGCGCCGGCTGCGAAAATTTTTGCAAGCAGAATAAGCACACCATCTCTGTCCAGTATGCCTTCCGTCAACCCGTCAATCACTTCTCCTATAAACTGCGGAATATACAGATTTGCCGCATCCACCGCCAGCAGAATCACAACGCCCGCCAGATAATACCACTTATACTTCCATAAATAAGGAAACAGAGAAAATTTCTTTTGCTTCATATTCGTTTATCACCTCAATCCAGATCCTCCGTACCATCCAGCAGTTCCAAAGCCTCCCGGGCCACAACAGCACGGGCAAAATCATGAATATCCTTCAGCCTCCGGGGGAATACCATCCCTCCGTAAAGCATCTCCGTGCTGTGCTGGTCGGAACCGGCTGTCATTGGCAGCTGATATTTATGTGCATAGGCGATGGCCATCTCATTGTATTCCGGATGTCCCGATTTGAATCCGCTGAGTCTGCCTGTGTGCGCCGCATTCACTCCCTCCACCGCATCCACATACTCCGGATACAGCAGAACCTCCGGTATGTAAGACGCCTCCCTGTATGGATGGGCCTGACTGACGATTCCTCCGCCCTCGTGCACCAGCCGGAACTGTTCCTCCACCGTGGCATCTCTGATCTCAGGGTGCGCCAGCAGCCATTCCTTGTCCAGCCCGTATACCAGGAACTCCGGTCCGTGATAGCCGGACTCCCAGCCGAAAAACACCTGAAGTCCCAGCTTTTCACCCTCAGCCTTCGCATGCTCATATCCCAGGCAGTACTGCTCCACCCATTCTTTCCATGGAAGTGTCCTGTCCACAGCCGTATTCCCGTAAAAGAAATGATCCGTTACAATCACGCCCGTATAGCCGGCCGCCGCATAAGCTCTGGCCATCTCCGCACCGCTGCACTTACCACACTGGCTTCCTTCGCTGGTATGCATATGTGTCTCATATAAAAATCCTTCTATCTTCATTTCAAGTTCCCTGCCCTTTCAAGCTTTCATCCTTCCGCTGCCCCGCCGTTCTGAACGCTTCTGTAATCAGGCGCCGGCCACGGTGCAGGCAATAACATATATTGTACTCCACCTCCGACACACACGTCAATACGATACCGCAAAAAAACAGGGACTGATAATTCCGAAATGTCTGCCTGATGTCCGTCCCACGACGAACCGGCACAACACTCCTGGAAGCCAGTCCCTCACCTCCACTGATTTACACCTCATTCCCGGCAATCCTGAAATTTCATCAGCGTCAGATGTCTCGATACATTATAAGTCCGAATGCCCATATTTTTCGTATTTCGCTG
>JAAWLQ010000035.1 GCA_022797995.1 Lachnospiraceae bacterium | reverse complement strand
AAATCATTCCCTCTTTCACTCAGATAACCATTTCGTGTTAAATTTTCAAGGTACAATCAATATGTGAGCTTGTTAATATGGCTTTTGACACCCAAATCCAGTTAGTTCATCGGCGCGTTACCCCTGCCGAGGGAAGAGCTCCCGGCCGCCTCTGCCGGACCTTCGCTTTAAACCTGACTCGCTGCGATAAACTTGGCTTTGTCGACAGACCGCTGTAAACAATTGCGGGGCCCCGGACAATAGCGTCACGCCCCCTGTCGGTCATTGCGGGCTCCCAGGTTTAGGCGGCAGGCCCCGTGTTGGTCATTGCAGGAACCCTGCCTCAGGCCTCAGGACCATAAAGGTCCTTGCACGAGACTGGCCCATTATGAATTAAACGCGAACTTAGCGTAATACAGCCGCACAGTTCCCTCTGTCCGGCTGTATCCGCAATTTCTATTCCACAAGACTCACTCTTTCTTTTATGATCTCTGTCAGCATTTCCTCCGCTGTACCCATCTTCGCTTTCTCCAGGTCGGAAATCATGGCATCGTAACCTGCGTCAAAATCCGCCTCGCTCCCGATGACGCAGCTGATCAGATCAGACCATGCAATCTCATCCAGCTGGTTCCCGATTTCATCGAACTCCACCGGCTTCGTATAAGCCCAGATTGCGGAATATTTGGGGACTTCAAACTCATCTGCCTGCGGGAAGATATCCACCAGCAGCTCCACGCCCCATTTCTCACAGGCTGCCTTCTGTTCCTCATTATAAGAGGCAACTACCGTTTCCTTGCTCTGGGGAGTATAAGTGCTTCCAGCCGGATCCAAAACGCCGTTTCCGTAGGTAGGGAAAGGATATGCGTGGAAGCCCACACCTGTATTCTTCGCGTAATCCTTGTTGGAATCGGCTTCTGCGATTTCCTCCTCGGTACGGTAGCGATGTCCCTCCTCGTCCATGAAATAATTGACATCCTTGATTCCCCAGTTCACCAGCACCTGTCCTTCATCGGAGCAGATATAATCCATAAATTTAATTGCCGCTACCGGATCCTTGCAGGCGGTGGTAATCCCTACGCCCTGTCCGGTGGTCAGGCCCTGATACATCAGAGAAGGCGCTTTCGTATCCGCGTCCATTGTCAGCGGAAGTCCCGCATAGGTCAGCTCCAGCTTCCCGTCGGCGATCAGTATCTTTTCTCCATCCGCGTAATCCCAATCCGTGTCGAAAAGGGACAGCACCCGGCCCGAAGCTATTTTGGCAATGTAATCTTCGTGGGTCTGTGTGGCAAACTCGTGATCCAGAATGCCGTCGTTGTACAGTTTATTCAACCACTTGAAGTATGCGCGCACCTTTTCGGAACGGAATTTATAGATTGCGTTATAGTTCTCATCAACCAGCCATTGTCCGTTATCCGGCGCTCCCTCCGCAATATAGCCTGCCGGATTGCCCAGGGTAATCATCCAGTGCCAGTCGGAGGCCGACAGGGTCAGGCCTATCATATCCAGGCCGTCTTCCGTCTTCGGATGGGCTTCCAGATAGCTTCTGATCATCTGTTCATATTCGTCGGTTGTGTTCGGAATTTTGTAGTCATTTTCCTTTAAAACCGCCCACTGTATCTGTGCGGTACCGGAATTTTTATAATTGGTCCCGCCCATAGCATAAGAAGACAACTGGTAAATGGAGGGGTCTTCCTCCGAATATTTCAGCTTGTCAAGCTCTTCCCCGTACATTTTCTTAATATTGGGACCGTACTGTTCAATCAGATCCGTGAGATCGATCAGCGCCCCAGCCTCGATCAGGCTTCCCGCATCTCCTTTGGCATAAATCATATCGGGGTAATTCTGCTCCGCAATCATCAATGCCACCTTCTGGTCTGTGGAGGATACCGGATAATCTGTTTTCAGCTTTACGCCGGTGGCTTCCGTCAGAGCCAGCGCAACCGGGTCCGCCCAGGAATCCTCTGTGGCATCCGCATTGTAGAAAGTCAGCTCCGTGACTTCGCCTTCACCGTTTCCACCTTCGTTTCCTGCCGCCTGAGAATCGTTTCCGGAATTTCCGCATCCGCCAAACACTCCGGCTGTCAATGTTGCCGTCAATAACAGCGCAATCAACTTCTTTTTCATAACCTTGTCTCCTTTAAATAATATTTGCACATTTATAATGCCATGTCAATCTTTTACCGCTCCCACTGTCATACCGCCTACAAAATATTTCTGCAGGAAAGGATACACGACCAGAATGGGAACTGTGGCGATGACAGTGATCGCCATTCTCACCGACATGGGTGACACCGCATTCTGCAGCGTTCCGGCCGGTGCATGGGGATCAATTTTGATGGTTGCCTTCTCCATGATTTCATACAATACATACTGTAAGGTAGGCAGTTCTCTGGCATAGAGGTATGTATCCATGAAGGAGTTCCACTGGCCCACCGCCACGAACAGAGCGACTGTCGCCAGAGAAGGGGCGCACAGAGGCAGAATGATTTTCGCCCAGATCAGGAAATCGTTGGCGCCGTCTATTTTGGCTGCCTCCTGAAGGGCCATGGGCAATCCTTCAATGAAAGAGCGCATCAAAATCACGTTATAGACCCAGATCAGTCCCGGAACAATATACACAAAGAAGTTATTGCTCATGTGCAGTGTTCTGGTCAGAAGCAGATACTCGGGAATCATTCCTCCGCTCACATACATGGTAATGATGAAAAGCATGGTAAACAGCTTGTTGAAGTAAAAGTCCTTCCGGCTCAATACGTAAGAGAGCATTGCCGTACAGATGACACCCACCGCCGTTCCCACAAGCGTCCTCACAATCGACATCACAAAGGGTCCGCCCAGACTGTTTTCCGTGAACACATAAATGTAATTGCTGACAGAAAAGACTCTGGGAATGATAAAGTTCACGTTTCGCATGGTATCCATCGGATCATTCAGGGAAATTGCAAGCACGTTCAAAAACGGGTACACCGTCATGGCGATAATGAAGACAAAGATAACCGCCAGCACATAATCAAACGCTTTTTCCCCTTTTCCGCTGTTTTTAATTGTGTTCATCTTTACCCTCCCCCTTATACCAGTTTGCTTTCGCCCAGCATGCCGGCAATCTTATTGGCAATCAGCAGCAGAGCGATACTTACAATAGACTGGAATACGCCGATCGCAGTACCCAAACCGTAATTGTTATTGCCGATACCGCGGATATAAGCGAACCAGCTTAAAACCATGGCGTGATCCTGCACAATACCGTTGCTCAACAGCATCTGCCGTTCCATTCCCACATTCAGGGCGCTTCCGATGCTCATAATCAGCAGCACGGTAACGGTGGGTTTGATGCTGGGAAGTGTGATATGCCATATCCTTTTAAAACGATTGGCTCCGTCCACCTTCGCCGCCTCATACAGTCCCTGGTCGATTCCCGCCATGGCCGAAAGGTAAATGATGGCGTCCCAGCCCATTTCCTTCCACACATTGATGAAACACACCACAACCCAGAACAGAGGGGAATTGGTGGACATCAGGTGCAGCTGGGTTCCCAGGAAGGTGTCTACCGCCCCGCCGTCATTGAGAAGCATCTTCGCAATACTGGCAATGATAACCCAGGATACAAAGTGGGGAAGATAGGATACCGTCTGTGTCACCTTCTTGAACCGGTTGAACCTGATTTCATTCATCATCAGGGCAAAAAGAATGGCAAAAACGGTTCCCAGCAAGATGCCCAGTATACTGGTGCCTATGGTATTGATCATAGTCTGGGCGAAGAGCCGGTCTGTAAAAGCCTTGGTAAAGTTGCCAAACCCTGCAAATTCTCTCTCCCATATGGGTTGTGCAAAGGATTTGGGTGTCACGTCCTGGAAGGCCATGGTCCATCCCCATAAGGGTATGTACTTGAAAATAATCAGCCAGATAACAAATGGGACCGACATCAACAACAGATACCGTTGTTTCCACATCAGCTTTGCACTGAATTTCTGTTTTTTAGATCTTGTCTTTTCTTTCATGCCTTCGGCTACCTCCTTTTTCTAAAATAATTATAAAAAAAGGATTAAAATTCGAATACCCTGAAAATGGAAGTCGTTTTACCCTAAAAATCTTACATTCTGCTCTGTGCCGTGCTCTTCGGGGATTCTATTGTTATGAATCCAGCAGCGGAATATTCTTCTCCACTACTCGCCGCGCGACCCGCATGCCGCCTTAGCTGCAAACTTCCCATTGTGGGCCTGCACATAACAGTAGAATCCACGCTGTGCGAGGATTCTATTGTCATGAATAAAAATATGCCGTCTCCATCCATAGAGACGACATATCCTCACTGCCTTTCGGCCATATGTTGATTGAGCCTGATTTTCCCTTTCAAATCCCCTGACCTTCCCAGTCGGCTTCTCCCTTTCCTCCCGAAATTTCCTTTTTGTACTCCTTTGGGCTGACGCCCACGTATTTTTTAAATTTCAGATAAAAATAATCAATATTTTTATATCCTACCTGTTCGGATATCTGATATACTTTCATATCTGTCTCTTCTAACAGGCGTTTGGCATTGGCGATGCGGATAGAATCCAGAGTATTGTTAAAGCTATCCCCCATCTCTTTTCGGAAAATCTTTCCCAGGTAATTGGCATTATAGTTGAACATTCTGGCAAAGCTTTCCAGCTTCATCTCCTGGCCGTAATTCTTCTCCATGTAATAATACATTCTCTTGATCACGGTATCCGAACCTTCCCTGCCGATTTTCATACAGATTTCCTGCAAAATCGCAGCATACAGCTCCAGCACATGTTCCAGCTTCCGGGCCCGGTTCAGCGCCTCCATCTGTTCTGCAATATCGCCCCCCCAGGCGCCGTATTTCTTCTCCACACTGCCCTGGATCGTCATCAGGCTATAGAGCACCTGGATTTTCACATCCGTCTCTTTCATCAGATTCTTGATGCAATATGTGCCGAATTTCTCCACGCCCTCCTGAATTCCCTCCAGATCTCCCACCTCCGCCAGCATGAGGAAATACTCCGCCGGAGGATTTTCCGCTTTTTTCTGCAATTCTTCTATGGCCCTGATGGAGAGGACATCCCATTGTCCCAACAGGAATTTCTGTTCCAGCATGTATTTTGCGAATTCATAGGAATGACACAGTTCATACCATGCCCCCACATTATTTCCCACCGCCAGCAGGAGTCCTTCTCCGTACTTTGTGCGGATGCGCTCGTTTCTCGCGGAAAGCCTGTCCACCCAGTCTCTGTAGTCCAGACCACGCCCGATCAGCAGGTAGCAGCCATCCATTGCCGCCCTCCAGAAATACAGCGAAGAATCCCGAAGGAACTCCTCCATCTTCTCCATGGCCCTGCCCATTCCCTCCTGGAGATTTTCCTCCCTGTCAGTCAGAATAGCGACACACAGAATCTCCTCACCGAAAGAAATTCCATATTCCGCCATCTCCGCTTCCAGCTCCTCTCTGGAACCCCTTTCCAGAAGGATTTTCCGTAAGAGTTCCTCTTTCGCCGCATCCTCTCCTGCTATTCTCCGGATTCGCTCTTCCTCCTGCCTGTCCAGCTGCGCCCTCACTTTCCTCACGCAGTGGCACAGCTCTTCCTCATCCACCGGCTTCAGCAGATACTCCTCCACCCCCAGAGAAATAGCCGCTTTGGCAAATTCGAACTCGGAATATCCTGTCAAAATAATAAAGCGGCCCTCAAATCCCGCTTCTCTGGCGGAACGGATCAGTTCTATTCCGCTGAGTCCCGGCATTTTGATATCCACCAGCGCAAGGTCAGGAGAATTGCTCAAAAGCTTCCGCAGTCCGTCCCGGCCGTCTTTCCCATCCTCACATAGCGCAAACCCTTCCTTCTGCCAGTCAATCAAATCCCGTATTCCCCATCTGACCATCTCTTCATCGTCAATTATCATCGCTCTGTACATCAGATTTCCCCCGCCTTTCTGCCTGCACCTGTCTGAAATGAACCGGTTCATTCCGCCTCCTGTACGGGCAGAACAATCGTCACCTTTGTGTACTGATTTTCAACGCTCTCGATTGTCACACCATACTCTTCCCCGTATTTCAGTCTTACCCGCTGATGCACATTGGCCACGCCGATATGATGCCCCTGTCTGTCATACCGGTTCAGCCGCTGTCTCATGGTTTCCAACTGGGCTGCCGAAATCCCAAGGCCGTCGTCTTCAATAGATATCACCGCTTTTCCTTCCACAACACAGGCATTAATAGATACATTTCCGGCGCCTTCCTTGCTCTCCAGTCCGTGAATAATGGAATTCTCCACAATGGGCTGTACCACAAGAGGGAGAATCCTGTATTCCTCAAGTTCCGGCTCCACATGGATATGATACTGAATTCTCTCCCCGAAACGATATTGCTGGATTTTCAGATAACATTCCACCAGCTCGATTTCCTTTCGGAGGGAAGTATCCGTGTCGCTGATCTGGATATAGCTGCGCATAATCTTTGCCAGCATCTTCACAATTTCCTCAATATCTTTCTGCCCGCTTTTTCTTGCCTTCATCCGAATGGTTTCCAGGGTATTGTAGAGGAAATGGGGATTGATCTGGCTGGCCAGCATTTTGAATTCCGCATCCTTCTGCTGGATCGTCAGTCTGTCCGCATGCAGCTTTTCCTGATAAATCTCCGCCAACAGCCTCTGTATCTCTCCGATCATCGTCCCCAGATAGTCATATAGACTGGCAATTTCGTCATTCCCCCCGATATTCTCCTCCAGTTCAAAATTTCCCTGCGCCGCTCTGTGCATCTGCACCCGGAAACGCTCCACTCTGCGACTAAACGAACGGGAAAACACCAAAATAATACTGACGGATGTCATTACGCTGACAATGAAAATAATGATACTTTTTGCATTCTGTCTGTTCACCGCACTCAAAATATCCGCATAAGCCCGCAGGCTCACAATCTGCAGGGTATCTTCCGACTCCATCAGACTGATGGACTCACAGGTCATCAGATATTTGCTTTTTCCGATCGTAATGCTCTTCTGGACATGACTGTCGGTTCCTGTGGGCAGGAATTCCGCTATATCCTCCGGCTCTATTTCATCCGCCATATCCGTTACCACAGTCTCTCCGTTCAGCAATACCAGCGCATCGCAGTCCCTTCCGCCCAGAAGCGTCTCAAATCTTTCCGGCCTTATGTAGACGGCAAGAATGCCTACGTCCTCCCCCTTTGCAGTCTTCAGCATACGCAGCATACTCAAGGCATTCTGGTTCACGGCAGGAATCGATCGATACCGCCAGACCGCGCTTCCGTTCCGTGCCTTCGTTGTCGCATACCATTCTTCCTGCTCCATCTGCTCCGTCACCTTCTCAAAACGGGAATTCTCCGTCAGCGTGTCATTCTCCATATAAATATTCACCCAACCGATGATCCGATTATGATATCTGGTATAATCCTGAAAGCCTGTATACGCTTTATAATCGTTTACCACTTCCTGGTAATCCCTGTATTGTTTTCCGGCAATCTCCTCCAGCTGCGGGTCGAAATAAAAGTATTTCGTCACAGTGCTGACCGTTGAAAAAATTTCTTCCGCCTGACGGCGTATCATTTCCAGCTCGATGGCTTCTTCCCTCTCTGCCTGCTCCACCAGTATCTCAGAAATTCCCTGCACAAGATACAGCGCAATCAGTATGATGGGAAGCGCTCCCCCAAAAATATATACCAGAAGCATACGGTAATATAATTTCATGCCTGTGATACGATCCAATAATTTTGATAGTTTCTTCACATTATTACCTCAAAATACACTTACCTCTTTCAATATCCCGGCTGTGCCTTTCACCGGTCTGTCAGAGCAGCACAGCCGCACGCGATTTTATTCCTGTAAACCAGGAAAATATGCCAAAAACTACGTGATTTTGCACAACTACTTTTGTGACAGCTCCTTAAGCCCATATCGCCATAAACAACGTGCCGGAAACCATAAGAACAAGTCCGGTCAATGCCTTTCTGCTCAGCCTTTCCTGAAATACAATGCCGGAAAAGGCCACCGTCACCACAATGCTCAGCTTGTCAATGGGCACCACGACGCTGACAATGCCCGTCTGGATCGCATAATAATAGCATAGCCAGGAGGCGCCTGTGGCCAGCCCGGACAGCGATATAAAGGCCATTTCCTTTTTACTGATTTTCCGAATCTGCGTCTGCTTCCCCTTCATAAAGACAATCAGCCAGGCCATCACCAGCACCACGGTGGTGCGGATTGCCGTGCCCAGGTTGGATTCCACCCCGTCGATTCCGACTTTGGCCAGGATGGAGGTCAGGGCCGCAAAGACTGCGGACAAAACGGCATAAAGCCTCCATTTCCCGCTCTCTTTTCCGGAACTCTGACTCCCCGTACTCTGCTTCTTCTCCACCATAAGATAGATTCCCGCCCCCAGCAGGGCCGTGCCGGTGAGCTTTACCGCCAGATGCTCTGTCTCTCCGAACAGGACGATGGCAAGCAGTATGGAGAGAATGGTGCTGGACTTGTCAATGGGCACTACCTTATTCACGTCCCCCATGGACAAAGCCTTAAAATAAAATATCCAGGAGCCTCCCGTGGCCAGTCCGGACAGCACCAGAAAGAGCAGTGACTTTGCCGTGATTGCCGAAATGGTCTCCGCGGAGCCTACTATCAGTACCATTATCCATGAGAACAGCAATACCACCACCGTTCTCAGCGCCGTCGCCACATCGGAATCTGTCTCCCTGATTCCGCATTTCGCCAGAATCGAGGTGATTCCTGCAAAAAATGCGGAAAGCACCGCCATCATCAGCCACATGTCCGTTCCCTTCCTTTCTGCGCTATCAAAAACCTCTTAAGCAGATTTCGGCTATTTACCCTGTCTGCTTAAGAGGTATCACATCAACTTACATCCGGGTACATAAATCAGGCATCCCCGCAGACTGCAGGGCCCTCTGCCTACTCATAGTCGCCGCTCCACTCTATATTCTCACCGTCACCGGTATTGTCCGGCGCCGGTTCCGGATCAGGGGCCGGAGTGGGATCCGGGGCAGGTGCCGGATCTGGCGCGGGTGCCGGATTCGGGTTCGCCGCCGGAGCGTCATCATGATCGTCATTGGCATTATTGTCAGGCACAGGATTGGCAGGAGCCGTGGGCTGTGTCACAACAGGTGGCGCGGCAGGTGTCACAGGCCGTGTCCCGGCAGAGGATGTGTTCTGCGGCCGTGCCACTGCTATTTCGTCCACTGAGAGAGCACTGCTCTCCTGGTCTGATGCCTGCCTCGCCGCGTATTCTCCGGCCCGGGCATCGGCCAGCTGTGCTGCCAGCGTCTGCCATGCCTCTGAGGGCTGTGAGATGGGATCCGCTGCCGCCAGCTCATCCACCTTCCCGGCACCGTTCCAGCGCACTCCGTCATACCACTCCAGTTCACCCTCACGCACACGCAGCTGCAATTCATCCCGCACAGCTCCGTTATCCACATCTTCGACAGGATTTTCCTCTGTCACTTCTTCTGTGGGAGCGCCGGACAGCTCTGTCTCCCCGGCAGGCACCGCATGGGCTTTATCGTACATCCTGCATATCGGCACACCTGTCGCCACCCCCGCGGAAAACAAAACGATTCCTGCCAGAATTTTAATGATCCACATACTTTTCATCCATATTCCTCCATGCCCGCTTCAACGGGTATCCAATTCGTCGTTTCTCTCATTACGTTTTTTCATTACTTCTTACAGAACAGACCATTATCTGCCCTCCACGGTATCGACAATACTTTTTACATAATTGTAACCGCTGCTGCCCGGCTTAAACTCTCCCGCGGCCATAATCTGTTTTGCCACAGTGTAAATACTTCGGGCCACCGGCGGTCCGTAAATGATCAGCTGTTCGCCGTCTGCACTCTGCAGTACCGCATAGCTGCGGAATGCCAGCTCTGTGGCATATTGTTTTTCAGGCAGTTTTGTGACCACCGATGCAAAGCGATACCTGCCGTCCACTGTCTCAAAGATGCGATCATTCACAACGCCGTTCTCCGTCCAGTAAGAGCGTCCCCCTCCTACCTTCTCCCCTCCCTTGATAAAAGGGTATTTCTCCAGATAGGATCCGTTGAGAAGCAGTGTGCCATACTCGGTGAGGCGGTATCCGTCCACTCCGCCGCCCAAAAGCTGAGCGCGCTTCCCGGTATCAATGCCGGATTTAAAGCGCAGTCCCGAATATCCCTGAACCCGGATGGAAAACCCATGATAGCTCAACAGATCCCGCAGTCCCGGCAGCGGGGCTGCCACACAGGTATTCCCCTGATAGCTCAGCTTCCATACATACATTCCCTTTGGAACATTGCGTTCATTATAATAGTACATAACGGCAGTCTTCCCCGTGGTATCCGGCAGCTCCAGCGTATAGCTTCCGCCCTTATTCACCGCAGTGTACTTAACCCCGTCTATATAGACCTCCGGATTGGTATAACCGGCAGGAGGAGTCAGACTCAGGGTAAAGGAAGTCGGTACGGGAGGCGTAGGGTCCACCGAGGGAGGAGCGGAATCCGGAATGTATTCCACCTTCTGGCAGCGCACTATGACCGAACTGCCTGTCCTGGTGGCAACATATACCCGGTCTCCCACTGCAACCGCCTGAAATTCATCCGCCCGGCCGTTTAAACCTTCATAGCAGGGCACAAAGCTGTCCCCTGTAAGGCGCAGCATCCCCGCCTGCTTTGCGGAGGTGTCCAGATAAGCCAGATATACAATCTCACCTGCCGTCACCAGGGAAGCTCTGAAATAATTCGACATCCGGGAAACCGTCACCTTCTTCCATGTCGAACCGTTCCAGACACTCAGATACGGAGAGGTCCCCGACGTACCTGAGAGACCATAAATTTTCGAGTTTGTACTATGCAGCAGATTCAGGGTATAGCCATCTGCGCCATAGTCATATACTGTGGTCCATGCTCCTGTTGCAGGATTGTAGGTGTCTATCTTCGCATTCCCGCCGCCAAAGTCCGCATATGCCACATAGAACAGGTCTCCCCGTTTTATCACAGTAGGGTTACAGAAATCTACCGCAGTCCGGTTGTCTGTCACCACCGTCCCCTTCAGATTCCGAATCACAAGCTGTTTCTTCCCTTCCTGCGCCGGACGCTGATATGCCGCATAAATTTCATTCCCGTCCACCACAAGCTGCAGAGAATTCGGATAGGATACCGTGTCCATCCGCACAGCTCCGCTCCAGCTGCTGCCATTCCAGACGCTGTAAACCGGATAGCCGGCGGCATCCAGATATGCCAGATACAGACTTCCACCACAGAAAGCCAATGCTGTGGCCGAACTCTTAGCGGAAGACAGCGGACTTCCCAGGCGCTTCCACGTCCCGGCCGCCTCATCCCATCTGACCACACATACCTGATCTGATGCATTCGCATAGCTTAAATATAAATTCCCTGCCGGGTCGGAATACAGTACCGTATCCCCCAGCACATCACCGGCGGCCACACCTCCCATTGCCTGCCAGCTGTCGCCATAATCCGCAAAATCCACTTGAAACGTAATACTGTTCTCATCCACAGAACGCTCCAGATTGCTGATACGAATCCCGCTGTTGCTGCCGTCGGAATAATGAAGCGTATTCTCCGAGACAGAGGCGGACAGATCCGTACTTCCATAGGCTTTCTCTCCGGCATTGACATTCAGCGCTGCTCCCACTGTGCTCACCGCACAGTCATTGGGACCTGAAACGCCTGGACGGTATACATAGATATAATTTCCTCCGGCAATGTTCGTATGGTCAGGTACGCTGTCGTCCACCCGATACATCAGCAGTCCCTCGTCCACCAGATGATCATATTCCCCCACAGGCATCGCCTTGCGGTATTCCAGACAGATCGTCTGGGAATCTCCCTGGGGCAGCGGAGTCTGGATGGTATAAAGTCTGACGCCGCCGGCAGTATCCGGCTGGCTGACAGCAGTTAACCTGTAGGTGCCTCCGGCAGTAATCTCCGCCACACTGCCTCCTCCCAGCCATCCCATCTTCTTTCTCAGATATCCCAGCACGTATTGAGGGGAAGGCCCTCCTGCAGACGCCATGATATCCCACATGCCCACCGGTCCTGCGGCCACTTCCGTATCGCTTCCAGTGTTCAGACGGTACAGATCCGGCAGCCCCAGCGAATGCAGGAACTCATGAATGAATACGCTCTTATGAAAAAGCATATTGGAGGTCAACGCATTATAACAGCTGACGGAGAGACCATTAATCTTATCGCTTCCCGAGGAACTGTTGCCATAGTTGGCTTTGAAAGAGCTCTCCTTATTGTTGACGACCACATTTCCCTCCACTATAATCGTCAGATTGTCAATCACATTGTCTTTGTCCAGATCCAGAGACTGATTCCCCACATATAAGGGGTCTCCGGGCCCGGCCTTCTGAATTCCCCTGATCACCTCTTCCACTATGGCATCGCCTGACTCATACCTTGTCTTCGACAATTCAAGGACCTGAACAGGCCGGCTTTCGTCGGTGCGATTGTCTATCTGGGGAAAAATATTTGTCACCTTCACTTTGCCGCAGGTAATTACGGATATGTAATTGGAAAAGGAATTTTCCTTACTGCTGTCAGTCCATGATTTCCTGCCGCTGTACATGCTCTTAATCTTTTGCCATTCGGCAGCCAGAGTATTTCCCGTTTCTCCCCGCATCTTCACCAGAATGACCAGATTGGCCATTTCTTTTCCGTTCCCGGCTGCCTCCGCCGAGGGTGCAAATCCGGTAAAGGCCAGGCTGACACCCAGCAAAGCGGCAAGCAGCACGCCGAGACATCTTCTGCGCAGTTGTCCTGTCTTCTTCACACCGCACCTCCTTATTCCCATACCTCAAACCGGGGCAGCCCCAGCATCACACAGTCCATGCGAAAAGTGTCCTGAGAGACACCTTCCTGGTAAAGGTAACGCCTTCCTCCCACTTCATATGCATATACCACGCCTCCGGCCTCGCTTATCTTCTCCTGCTGTTTCTCCGTTACGGAACCGTCCTCTCCAAAAGTCCCCCCATAGGAGACACCCTCATATTCCACAGTAAGGGAATCCACACAGACATCATTGTGCAGAACCGCCTGATATCTTTTATACAGCGTTCCCTCCCCGTCATACCAGCAGACTTCCGCCTCACCATTGTATGCTCCCTCTGTGAATACCGCGGATGCGGTCCGGCTTCCCCCATCATTGACACGTCCGTACAGGCAGGTTCCGTCGCCTGCAAGAAGATACACTTCCGTCTCATAGGCGTCACTCACAATCTGTGCTGTCAGATTCTCGCTCTCATAGCGGGTCCGGGTGGCAAATATCTCCGGGGCCTCCTGGAAAGTCTCCCTCCATTCCTCCCCTTCTGTCACTCCGCGAAATGCTGCCGCATCCTGCTCTGTGAGGGCCTGCTGCAGAGCCGCAATCAGCGTGGCTGCCTCTTCCTCTTCCGAAGTGCGTCGTACTGTCAGAGCCTGCAGCTGGACCGCATATTTTTCATCAGGATACAGAAGAAAAGCCCACCAGAGCATACGCCGCTGAGCCGTGGCGTCACCGGAAGCGGCATATAACTGCGCCATCTCCAGATAATCTTCCTCCTCACAGAGGTCTCTGGCCAACAGCTCCTCATAAAACGCAAGCTTCTCTTCCGGCGCGTTTTCCGCTGCCGCCAGGCCGTCTCTCAACTGAGCTTCCGTCTCCATCTGCTCCGGCAGCATCGTTTCCTCGGACTGGATGGCTTCCGTCGACATGTCCGGCTCCTCCACAGGCAGTTCCTTTTCATTTCCACCGCCTGCACAGGCCGTAAACATAATGACTGCTATCCCTGCGGACAGCACTGTGGACAATATTTTTCTCATAAATAAAATTTCCTCCCGCATGCACACAAAAAAACTGTTCATAAAAACTTTGCATTTTATCTCAGAATCCATTCGCACAGACGAGGCGGCGAAAACCGTAGCAGGCTGTTGATAAGAGAGCAGCACGTGTGAATCAAAACAAGCTAAATGTAAAGATTGTTTTATGAACAGTTTCTATAAGTAATTCCTGGACTGAGTATACAATAAATCCTCTGAAATTCCAAGCAGAATTTTATTCCGATTCTTTCCTTCCCGCTCTTACACCCTTGCATAGCTCCGCCCCTTATGCTACACTCAATGTAACGTATAAATGAATTCTGCGGAACTTAAATCAGCAAGTGCACTTCCATTCCCGGAATCATTTTCGGACACATCTCTTTGTGGCCGCAAATGATTCCAGGTAAATGGGAATGGATGTGCACCTGCGGAACTTAAATCAGGAGGAACGAAATTATGGAACCAATCTCACGCAGGGACGTCCCGGTTGAACTGACCTGGGATCTGTCCTCCATCTATGCAACCGAAGAAGAAATGTTCGCGGACATGGAAAAGCTGAAGACCTTAAGCGACCAAATGGTCCGGGATTACAAAGGAAAGATGAACACACCCCAGACCATCAATGCCTGTCTGGACGATCTCAGGGAAGTGTACCGTCTGAACATCCTCACCGGCAGCTACTGCGATCTGGCAGTGTCCGTGGACTACTACGACAGCTACAATCAGGAACGCAATGAAAAGCATTCCCGCCAGTCCGCGGAAATTTCCAGCAATTTAAGCTTCATTGACAGTGAAATCATCGAACAGGAAGAATCCGTGCTGCAGGAGGCCATTGCCCTGGCCACGGCCAATAAGCTTTATCTGCAGGACATTCTCCGGAACAAGCCCCATCAGCTCCACCCGGAGACGGAACGGGCTCTGGCGGCTCTGTCCCAGTCCCTGCACGCGCCCTATCAGATTTATAATATGGCAAAGCTGGCGGATATGAAGTTTGATTCCTTTACCGTTGGAGAAAAGGAATACCCGCTGGGCTACTCCCTGTTCGAGGACGATTACGAGTATGAAAAAGACGCAGACGTCCGCCGGACCGCTTTTGCCGCCTTTTCCAGGAAGATCAGCCAATATGAAAATGTGACTGCCGCCGCCTACAACACCCAGGTGCAGACGGAGAAAACCATGGCAACCCTGCGCGGCTTTGATTCCGTGTTCGACAGTCTGCTCTTCGGCCAGAAGGTGACCCGGGAAATGTACAACCGCCAGATCGACCTGATCACGGAAAAGCTAGCTCCCCACATGCGCAGATATGCCCGTCTGCTGAAACGCATTCACGGGCTGGACAAGATGACCTTCGCCGATCTGAAAATCGCCGTGGACCCGGAGTATGACCCGAAGGTTACCATCGAAGAATCCAGAAATTACATAGAAAAGGGTCTGGCCGTTCTGGGAGAAGAATATGTGGAAATGGTGCGGACAGCTTACCGTGACCGGTGGGTAGATTTCGCCCAGAATGCAGGCAAATCCACCGGAGGCTTCTGCGCCAGCCCTTACGGAACAAATTCCTTCATTCTGCTGACCTGGAACAACCGGATGGCGGATGTGTTCACATTGGCTCACGAGCTGGGACACGCCGGACATTTCAGAGCCTGCAACAACGCCCAGTCCCTCTTTGACACCAATGTGTCCAGTTATTTCGTGGAGGCGCCTTCTACCATCAACGAACTGCTGATGGCACATTACCTGCTGAAGACCAATCCCGATCCCCGCTTCCGCCGCTGGGTGCTTTCCTGCATGATTGGAAATACTTATTATCACAATTTCGTCACTCATCTGATGGAGGCCGCCTACCAGCGGGAGGTTTACAGGATTGTGGATGCCGGGGGCAGTGTGAACGCCGAGACCCTGAACCGTCTGATGAAGGAAACGCTGCAGAAGTTCTGGGGTGAGGATGTGGAGATTTCCGACGATGCCGCCCATACCTGGATGCGGCAGCCCCACTACTACATGGGCCTGTATTCCTATACCTACAGCGCCGGACTGACCGTGGCCACGGAAGTGTGCAGACGCATTGAGACGGAAGGTCAGCCCGCCGTGGACGACTGGAAGAAGGTCCTGGCCGCAGGCAGCACCCTGGATCCCATGGGACTGGCCGCCCTGGCCGGAATCGACATCTCCACCGACAAACCGCTGCTGAACACCATTGCCACCATCGGCGAAATGATCGGGGAAATTGAACGACTGACGGATGAGCTGGAGGGGTAAGACCTCCCTGCGCCCACTATTTTGTCCAGTTATCCCCTGAATTGAAAAACTCCCACAGGAATCCATGTCTTACTGACATTTTGTTCCTGTGGGATGTTTTTATATATACCAGTCATTCAGCCAATCAACACTGTCTTCCCTTCAAAAGCAAATCCATAACAGCGGATACGCTCCGCGGGAATCCCCCGTTCCATAAGCTGCGCCGCATACTGCTTTTCCTCAATCTGCTGCAGCGCGACCTGCACCGTATCCTCCAGGCTGTTTTCCCTCCTCTGATTCCGCACCTTAAACTCTATAATAATCGCATTATTATTACGATTATTTGTTATCGCATTATTATTGCGATTATTTATATTCGCGTCTCCATCAGGGTTCCTGGGTTCCAGCACCACATCATACCGGCCAAAGCCGCTTTCCCTGTTGGAAGTAATGATATATCTGTTCTGCAATTCCACCAGAAGCCCCAGTACAAAACCATGGTAAAAGCGCTCCGGCTCCGCCCCCGACGGTTTCTTTCCTGCATCAAAATAACTGAACACGTTCAGCGCCACTCGATTCATATATTCGTTCATGGCATCCAGATCATCCTGCAACAATGCCCTGATAAAATCATTATAATCCGCCTCGACCTCTGTGAACCACTCCCGGACCATGTTCTGGAACATCAGCTTTACCTCCAGATTGGTAAGCGTCAGC